>CAZLFF010000061.1:14125-19515 GCA_964558755.1 uncultured Pirellulaceae bacterium | reverse complement strand
TTGGCCAATGGACGGCCAGCAGCAACCTTTTCTCTCACGACAGCAAGGAGTGCTGAAAGTGATTACAAAGCGAACGATTGCTTGTTTCTTGGCTTGCCCGCTGTTGGCAATGCTGGTCTTTTCTCAACAGGCCGACGCGCAGACGCGTGTTAGCATCATCGACATCGGTGAGGTTTTCAAAAGCCACCCGACTTTCCCCAACGAACTGCAAGCGCTCAAGTCTGAAGCCGAGCAGTTCAAGCAGGCCTCGATGCAGCTGCGGCAGCAGATGATGAAAAAGGCCGAGGTGCTTCGTCAGTACGAACCCGGTTCGGCCGAGTTCAAGCAGGCGGAATCGGACCTCGCGAAAGAGTCGGCGTCACTAGAGGTCGAGCAACGCAGCAAAATGCGTCAGCTGATGCAGCGCGAGGCACAGCTGCACTTCGAAACGTATCAGCAGGTCGAAAAGGCCATCAGTGCCTACTGCGAACCGCGTGAGATCCAGTTGGTGCTGCGGCACAACGGGGTTGAAATGAAGCGTGGCGATGCGGGCAGCATCATGCGACGGGTCAATGGCTCGATCGTTTTCCACCAGCCGAGCCGTGACATCACGCAAGCCGTGGTCGCTCAGCTGCCCTCGATCACTCGCTAGACCTCGTTTGCTGATCGGCAATCGATCACCAGCAGTGCGTCGCGCTTTATCTGCCCCTACCGACTGACCTGCGACTGACACCAAATTTTGAGCGATCGCCCGTCAGCTACCTTCGGACTTCGAAAGCCACACCTTGGACATTTCAACTCGACAACAGGCAACCATCGCTACCAGCGCCACGGTTAAAGGCTTTGGCTTCTGGAGCGGTCGCGACGTGCGGCTTACGTTTCGGCCCGCTGCCGTGGACGCCGGCGTGACTTTCGTACGAACCGATCTACCAGGCCAACCCACGGTCCCGGCCTCGATCCGAAACCGAGTCCAAGGGCCACGTCGAACGACGTTGGTTCACAATGGGGTTCCGGTCGAGATGGTCGAACACGTTCTCGCAGCATTGGCGGGATTGCGAATCGACAATTGCGAAGTCCACGTTGACCGCGCCGAGATGCCGGGCTGCGATGGTTCCAGCCAGGCGTTCACCACCGCGCTGATGAACGCGGGCCGAGTGCTGCAAAATGGAAAGCGGCAACAGTTGATCGTAACGAACCAGCTGCGCGTTGGCGACGAACACTCGTGGATCACCACGTCACCGAACTCAGACCACCGGTATCGGTTGCAATACGATTTGGACTACCCACACGCGCCGGCAATCGGCTCGCAAAAATTCACATGCGAACTGACCGAAGCGGCTTTCTTAGCGGACATCAGCAGCGCTCGCACGTTTGTCCTGCAAAGCGAAGCCGATGAACTTAAGCGGCAGGGATTGGGGCAACGAGTCACGCATCAAGACGTACTGGTTTTTGATGACCAAGGCCCCCAAGACAATCCGTTACGCTTCGAAAACGAATGTGCTCGCCACAAAACGCTGGACATGATCGGTGATTTTGCCTTGGCGGGCGTCGATCTGGTAGGCGACTTTCACGCCTGCCGAAGCGGCCATCGTCTCAACTCTCAGTTGGTTTTCGCGATCCTTTCGCAAGCGGTCGAGCAAACCTCGCAACAGCACACCTTACAACAAAGTTCCGCACGTTCCGCCTAGCATCGAACGAACAAACAGGACGACCAGTACCGTGGACATCATCCCATTCAACGATCATCACCACGAACCAAACAATTCAGCGGGGGGGAACCGATCGATGCCAAGCAAAGTCTCAAATCTAGCGGTCGTTGATCGACGAGCCGAAATCGCGGACGATGTCGAAATTGGCCCGTTCTGCGTGGTCGGCCCAAAGGCCAAAATCGGGCGTGGGACCAAACTGTACAACAACGTTACGATTCTCGGTAACGTAACCATTGGCGAAGACAATGTGATCTCGCCCAATGCCGTGATCGGTGGCCACCCGCAGGATTTGAGCTACCGTGGCACGGAAACCAAAGTCATCATTGGCGATCGGAATGTGATCCGAGAGTGCGTCACGATCAACCGAGCGTCTGAAAAAGAGGACGGCTATACTCGCGTCGGCAGTGATTGCTACTTCATGGGCAACGTCCATATCGCTCACGACTGCCATGTAGGCGATCGAGTCATTATTGGCCATGGCAGCATGCTGGGTGGGCACGTTCACGTGGATCACCACGCTACGCTCTCGGGGAGCGTCGCGGTAACGCACTACGGTGCCGTTGGCAGCTACACGTTCGTCGGTGCGAGCAGCCGTGTCTTACAAGACATCGCACCCTACATGTTGGCCGATGGCAACCCGGCACGACCGCGTTGCATCAACATTGTCGCCCTGAAACGAAATAACTTCGCACCCAAAGTCATCGACGCTCTTAACGAGGCCTATCGACTGATGTACCGGGCTCGGGTGGGGCTCGATGCAGCCAAGGAGATTTTGGCCTCACGCGATGAGCTGATTCCGGATATTCAACACCTCTTCGAAAGTATCGAGTATTCGCAAGCGGGCCGTCACGGTCGCGGTCGCGAACAACGGAGAAAAGCAGCATGAGCCGGTTGAAAGTCGCCGTCATCGGGGCAGGGCACCTCGGCAAGATTCACACACGACTGTTGGACTCGCAGCGCGATCAAGTCGAATTGATCGGTGTCGCCGACCCCAGCCCAGAGGCTCAGCGAACGATTTTGGACGTGGTCGAAACCGAGGTGGTGAGCGACTACCAAAAGTTGATTCCGGAAATCGACGCCGCTGTCATCGCCACACCAACGCGATTCCATTTTGATGTCGCGGCGGACTTGCTGAAACACGGCATTCACACATTGATCGAAAAACCGCTAACCGATTCCGTCACCGACGCGGAGGAATTGGTCCAGCTGGCGGACGAAAACCAGTGCGTCGTCCAAGTCGGGCACGTCGAGCGCTTCAACCCAGCGATCGCAGTCGCGCTAGAACACGTTGGCACACCAAAGTTCATTCAAGCCAACCGGACGAGCACGTACACGTTTCGCTCCACCGACATCGGCGTCGTGCATGATCTGATGATCCACGATATCGACTTAGTGAACAGCATGTTGGCAGGCAGCCTAACCGAAACCCGTGCTGTCGGGATTTCGGTTTTCGGCAGTCACGAGGACACCGCTCAGGCACGGTTGCAGTTCAGCGGCGGCGGCGTAGCGAACATCACGGCGTCACGATGCAGCTTCAACCCCGAACGAACGATTCAAATTTTTGGCACCGACGGATTCGCATCGGTCAACTTGGCCGACAGCACCGTCACCGCGATTCGCATCCCGTCGTGGCTGCGTCAGCGAGAACTGGATGTGCTAACCGCCACGCCAGAACAACAGGCGTGGATTCGCGAGCAATTGTTCGAATCGGTCCTGAAGAAGCAAAGCATCGAAGTCCCCCGCGACAATGCAATTTTAGCCGAGCAAAGCGATTGGCTAAACGCAATTCAAACAGGTACCAAACCACGGGTCTCGGCCCAGCAAGGTGCCGAAGCGGTGATGATTGCCGATCAAGTTCTTGATCAGATCAATACTCACCGCTGGAGCGATACCGAACTGCGCATGACCGGTCCAATGCCGACACTTGAGCCAACCGGCGTGTCGGACGAGGTCCCGTTTGCCGCCGAAAGCTCTGTCCGCAAGGCTGCTTAATCCGTGCGGCAGCCAAACGGAGCATGCGTCTCGCCTTGTAGTAATCAGATCGACATTAGGCAGATCGCCCCGCATGTAAGTAGATCTTAAGCGCAAGCGAAGTCTGTCGCTGGCTATCGCGAGCGGCCCGTTTTGACCGGCGAATCGCATCTGGGCCCATGCTTGGTACTTGCCTGCGGCATCGTACAATGTTGCTTAGGCCACTTGCTCACAACCTTAGCCACCAAAACCAAATGCTTCAGATCACTGTCGTCCCGGTCACCGAATACCAACAAAACTGCTCAATCATTTACGATGACCAAACGATGACGGGAATCGTTTTGGACCCGGGGGGTGAGCCGGAGAAAATCGCGGCCGAAGCGAATCGTTTAGGCGTTACGGTTCAATCGATCTGGCTGACTCACGGGCACTTGGATCACGCTGGCGGTGCAGAGGGACTGAAGAAGCAACTGGGCGTTGAAATTATCGGCCCGCATGAAGCCGACAAAATGCTGCTGGACAATATCGAGATTGTTGCGGCCGGCTACGGCATGACGGGGATGTTTAACGCGACGCCCGACCGCTGGCTGAACGAGGGGGATCGCTTGTCGATCGGTGAACACGAGTTCGAAGTCCTCCACACACCCGGCCACGCGCCGGGACACGTGGTTTTTGTCAACCGTGAGAACAAACTGATCCTGATGGGCGACGTGCTTTTTCAGGGCTCGGTCGGGCGTACCGATTTGCCGGGGGGCGATCACCGTGCGTTGATGCAGAGCATCGAAAAGAAGATCCTACCACTGGGTGACGACATGCAATTCGTCTGCGGTCACACGCCACCGTCAACCATCGGCCAAGAAAAAGCAACGAACCCGTTTTTGGCATCGATGCGGTAACGTGGTCCTCGCTAAATGAAAATTGCGAGACAGGGGCGTCATGCGAACGGGGCGCTACGGCAACAGAGTAAACTCGGCTTACGCGAGGTCTCGGTCTTCGAACATGACCAGCGCGGCGAGTAGCGTGACGGCCCCGTAAAGTGCCGTGTAAATTACCGACCAAGTTAGGTAAACCACGGGAACGTCTTCGTTGGTGTTAATGGCCGCCTGGACGTCGAAATGATCAAGCACCGGGAATACGATCGCGACCAACTGCCCAAACACTTGGACGGGCTCAAATGCAGCCAGCGAAGACTGGACAATCAATGGCGTGAGATGTCCCAAGACGTAGATCGAGAAACAGATCAAGAAGTTTGCGAGGATCCCCAGCCGAGTCGAAATCGCAACGCTGATCGCGACGAAAATCACGACCTCCAAGAAACACAAAAACAAGCCGGGGATCACATGGACGGCTTCGTTAAAACACTCCTGCCACTCGGCCAAACCCTTGGACGACTCGCGGAAATCATAAATTGGTTTGTAGGCAACAAACGTGACGAACCAAATTCCCAACACGATGAACAGCAACCCGATCGCCAACGAGATGCCGCTAAACTTGCCGAGAATAAACTGTCGACGGCCAACAGGTTTGGACAACACCGTCAGCGCGGTGCGGCCTTCGATCTCCTCGGCCACGGATTTACTGGCGGCCCAAATGGCGAGGAAAATCGCAAGGACTCGGATCAGCGTTAGCCCCGAATCCTTATACATCTTGATGTCTTCGCCGAACGTGTTGTACGGGACATAAATCGACAGGACGACAAACCCCAGCCCGCCGGCCATGACCAACAAATAC
>CAZLFF010000061.1:0-14115 GCA_964558755.1 uncultured Pirellulaceae bacterium | reverse complement strand
CGGTTGGCAGATCTCGGTTTTGAAAGTCGCTTGAGCGAGCGCGGCGACCTTGGGGAACAAAGTCATTAGGCCAAGATAGCCAAAGTAAATGAACACGACCCACGCGGCGACCCACGGGACAATGGCAACCTGCGGATAGAGCGGAGCGATGGTCCAACTGAGCGTAACGTCAGCCGGCGCCCCGCCCAAATTGGTGATGTAAAGCGTGTCGATCTGCTCGTTGGGGATCGCCCCGCGACCGTCGTTGCGTTGCAAAAACACCGCTGGCTCGGTCGTCGATTCGGGGATACCCAAGACTTTGCTGCGCTTGAGTTCGGTCGTGATTGGGCTGACGGCCATCTCCAGCCGTTGCGAACTGGTCAGCTCGATCCGTTTGAGCTCGTTACCATCAAAATCAACTTCGATCTCGTCGCCCGGGTGGTTCCGGGGCGAACTTTCAATGGTGAACTGTTTGGTAAATGTGCCGGTCGACGGCAGACGTAACAGTGATTGAGTCAGCTCGAGCGGTTCCTCGACGAAGTTGATCACCCCGAAACCATTGAACGCCGCTAGGCCAAAGCCCAACAAACAGAAGACCGACATTGCGATGCAGATGCGGTTGATCCAAGCCAGAAAACCGTCTTGCAGTAAGCCGCTTAATTCGCCCCGCTTCTTTTGCGACGCCAACTTCCAAGCACCGAAGCCCAGCAGCATGGCGGCAGGAATCAGCAGAACCATTCCGGTCCAAAACGTCTGGTCCATCGCCCCGACGCCATAGCGCCAAATGTACCAAGCAATGAACAGTCCGACGTAAACGAGTCCGGTCAAACCTCCGACAATTGCCAGCGTCGTTGGATTCTCGCCAACCGCACTGAAGAACTTCGTTCGCTGCCCCACATAAAGCTTGCCGATTCCAAGCAGGACAAACAAGAAGCCCAGCATGACGCCCAACGAAATGATCCAAACGGGCGTCAACCAGTTGGTGACACCAGCGTTCTGAGCCAGAAGAAGACTAATCGAGTTGAGTGAAGCCAAGGGGCTGGCGGCGAGTGACATGGCGAAGAAGCTACTGGGAGCGAGAGAAGTCGTTTCTGTCGGACGTTTTCTAATTTAGCTCGGGGCGGCCATCCAAACCGGCAACCATACGTCCTACGCTCATTATGGCCCGAAAGTTCGGTGGCTTCCATAGGCCGGGATCCGCTGTGAGTTTGGCCCGCAGGTCGTCGGCTGTTCTGCTCTTACAGAGCCAGTTTTCGACAGGACCAGTAAAACGGCATGGGTTGGGAAACCTAACCGCCGTGTCGAATCTCGAACTGGCTGAACTCTCCCGTCGCGGTCGCTCGGCTGACGCGACGATCTCGCACGCGCCCGTGCGTTTCTTCACAAACAGCGTCAACGTATCGCCCGACATCTGCCGCCGATCCCTCGACGACCATCCGCACGTCACCACTGGTCAGATTCATCACCCAACCGGTCACGTCGAACCTCCGCGCGACCTGAGCGGACGTGTACCGGAAACCAACGCCCTGCACGCGGCCTGAGAACTGGATGTCCCAACGAACGTGTTTCGTCATGGGCTGATTGAGCAATAATGTGGAGGCGAAACAAAAATCGTTCGCGTGGACTTAAACCGTCAACGGCAACTCCGACCGGTAAAACCGGTGAGCCGCATCGAGCAACGCTTCGTCCCCTGAGTCTGTTGCGCCGATAACCGTCAGCATTCGCAGACGCCGAATCACACCCTTCTCGAGGAACTCCGACCTTAAGTGCCACTGTACCTCAGTCTGGTCGTTCATCGTGCTTAGCTCAATCGCTTTCAGGTCGGCGGGCAACACCGTTTGCAACAGAGCGGTTTCGTCCACGTGAACGATGCAAGCCACCGGCTGGGTGTCAATAACGACGGCCATCGCATCGTCCCACTCGCACTCTTCCCACGCGTTATCGGTCCCGCAACGAAACCAGCGCAAAGTTGCGTCGGTGAATGTCGATGGCACGATCGGCTGCGGCGAACTATCCAGCAAGTCGGTTTGCAGACTGTAAATCGTTTCCAGCGTCATCCCATCGCGATCCGCATCCCAATCCTCTAGCCCGTTGCGACGCCAATAAATTTCGTAAGCGATCGGATTGTCGTCCGTCGCTTGGTATCGCGTAATGAGGTCGTTACCGCGGCAGTGAGTTTCAAATGAGTCAAGCGGCAGTTCAGCTGGCGATCCAATCTGGCTCAATTGAGCAAGCGTCGCGTCATAACCTGCTTGCAACACCGCGCCTTGCCCCGGCGTTGCGGTGTTGACTGTCGCCCAGAGGCCGTTCATCGAAACCCGCGCGACACGTTGGTCCAAATTCCAGTTCCGTAAGTGCTTCATTAAAGATCATCCGTAATATCGATTCGTTGTGCCCGAATCCTGAGTTCCTAAATTAAACTCGGGGTTTGGCAGCGTGGCGACATGGAGTGCCGCAGTTCCTTATCGTACAATTTGACGTTGGTTTTGTCTTCCCAATCGAGCGTTTGACGACCGCCCCAACGAGACTGTCCAAACGAGGCAGGCCTCGAATCTGAAACCTTTACCGGATGCCCCAATCGTGCCCGCAACGCAACCGACCGACCAGCAGCTTGATCACTTTCTAACCATTTGCCAGCAAGCAGCGAGGGCGGGCGGCGAGCGCCTGAATCACTGGATGGGAAGAGCGGAAGTGTTTGAGAAAGGGCCGCGTGATTTCGTGACCGAGGCCGATCTCGATGCGCAGCGGGTCATTCAAGCGATGTTGTTAGAACATTTTCCCGATCACCAGTTCATTGGCGAAGAGTCAAAAAACGCACAGGCGATCCCTTCGGATGCGTCGACGTATTGTTGGATCGTGGATCCGCTGGACGGCACGACGAACTTCATTCATGGCCTGCGTTCATTTGCGGTTTCAATCGCGCTCTTTCGTGATGGGCAACTGATCGTTGGTACCGTTTACGACCCGATGTTGGATGAGTGTTTTTCAGCCGTGGCAGGGCAGGGCGCGACGCTCAATGGCAACCCGATCCGACCCAGTGGCTGCGAACAGATGCAGAACGCGCTGATGGTGTTTAGCTTGCCGGCGGGAACCAAAAAAGATGACCCACAGGTCATGCGTTTTCTAAACGTTGTCGAACACGCGGCCAGCTTACGACGACTCGGTTCGGCAGCGCTCAATCTTTGCTACGTCGCCTGCGGTCGCACCGACGGCTATTGGGCCAGCAATTTGAAATCATGGGACGTCGCCGCAGGCTGGCTGATCTTGCAAGAAGCCGGCGGAGCGATGAGCGGATTTGATGGGTCGGCCCCCGATTTGAACGCGCCGAATTTCTGTTGTGCGACGAACGAGACGTTGCTTGGGAAGCTGCGGCCGTTGTTGGAAGTTTAGTTTTCGGTACTCAGCACTTAGCAATCTGCACTCTGCACTCAATCCCCTGCGGGGTTTAACGCAACTTTCTTTGCGAGAGAACCGCTAACGGGCCGAAAATGATCAGGGGCAACCAAGCCGCCAAAGCTGCGGGCTGAACGATGCGGTAGCCACCTAGGCTTTGGCTAACCGTGACAGAAATCTGAAACACCGCGACAACGACCAAACACAGCCCGGCTGACAAGAACACATTGCGATCAATCTGCGATAGAATCAGCGGCAGCCCTAACAAAATCAGGGTGTAATCAAGCAACGGCCGAATCAACCGTGAGTGCAGTGCCAAACGATCGCTGCGCCCGAACGACGTCTGTGGCTCACGGACGGCGGTCATGATCTCGGGCACGGTGCGAAACTGATCTAACTTGCGGCCATAAGCCATTCGCTGCACGTCGAAACTGCACGCGACGAAACACTGTCCCGACTTAATCCATCCTTGATCGGCCGACGTCAACACGGCGAAGGACTTACCGTCAGACACCGACGCCACGGAATCAATGTCCTTGGGTTCGGTTACGTTTTGCAACAACAACCCGGCTGGATGGTTCTCAATCGCGGCTTGCACGGTTGCCGATTCCGCTCGTAAATGAGTGATCGGAATACCGGCCGAATGCCCAATCTCAAACGGGAGCTGGACATCCGGTTCCACGACCGCCCGATCAGCCACCACGACATGCCGTCCGCGCAACCGTACACCGGACCGCCAATCGTCTTGAACTGCCATCGGCAACTGAGTGTCACCCGCCCACTCCTGCGGCTTGCGAACCAAATCCATTCGGACTTTGGGCAACAGGTACTCACGATTGAATGCCGCAACACCGACAATCACCAACGACAACAGCAGCACCGGTCGCAAGACGCGACTCAAAGGCAGCCCAGCAGCCTGAACCGCCGTGACCTCGCGACGACGCTGCATCAACGTGACGGCAAAGATCGCGGCAAACAAAGACATCATCGCCGAAGTCTTATCGAAAATGTCGGCTAGTCGCGGCAAGTAAAACTGTTGCATGACCACCGGCCACCCGCCGCTGGTTTTGGCCAGTCTCGCAAGATCATCCAAGTTACTAAACATGTGGATGATGATGAACAAACCACTGAAACTGAAAAAGCAAATCGCAAACGTGCGCAGGAATAGCTTGATCAGATAGCGGTCAAAAATGGTCATCGGACGGTCGCGTGAGCGTTGAGTTTTGAGACGCTAAATCATAAAAAAATCAGCAAACTAACCCCAGATCAATCTGGTTCGAGCGAACACACCACGAAATGAACCCCGATTCGTTTTGGCGAGCTTAGAAATTGTGATAGCATCCCGTCAGAACGCTGGACTTGGCACGCTAAGTTGGCCGTCTGGCACCACTGAGTTAAGTTCAGCCATGAGTCTTCAACCGCGTGGTCGTGACCGGCGTCGCTTCCTCGCGCAACAGAAAGAGCCCATCATGCCCACCACTTTTCGCCATCGCCTGCGGTCGCGTTGTGGCGACGCCATGCGGCTGCTGTTTCCGCTCAGCTGTCCTGCTTGCGAAGCCGAACAGCCCTTTGGCCAGTCAGCTTCGCGTGAGGATTCGATGTGGACGCGAGACGGTTGGTGCACAGCCTGTCGCCAACGGCTGGACGCCGGCAACCGCCCGCGTTGCGATCGATGTGCTGCCGTGCTGGCTCAGCCCAGTCCGTACTCGATCGGCTGCGCGACTTGCTACGATCAAACGCTCCCTTTCGCTGGGGTGATCTCAGTCGGCAACTATGAAGGTTTGTTGCAGCAACTAGTCACTCAAGCAAAAAACCAGCATGACGAAACACTCACTGGTCAACTGGGTCGCCTGTTGGCCGATGAGGTTACTCGCCACCGGCTAGCTCCGGAAATCGATTTAGCGGTTACCATTCCATCCCACTGGCTGCGTCAACTACGAAATGGCTTCCACGCCGCGTGGCTGATCGCTCAAAATGTTCAGAAAATCACAGGCATTCGCCAATCGCAACGTATCTTAAGATCGGTAAAGCCGACTGAGAAACAAGGGACACTTTCACGGACCGGTCGCGCTGCAAATGTCCGCGGCGCGTTCGAGTGCCGTCGTCCCGAATCGGTAACGGACAAAACCGTATTGCTAGTTGACGACGTGATGACCTCGGGCGCGACGCTGTGCGAAGCAACCCGGGTGCTGCAAAAAGCCGGTGCCCGGAAGGTCATCGTCGGTGTGCTGGCCCGAGCAACTGTTGCTGCTTGATCGCTGCTGCGGACAACGGACCATCGACACGAAGTTGAACGAGGTTTATGAAAACTGGCTCCCGTGAACCTCGCCCCAAGCACAAACGCGATGTGAACCTCGCGACGGAGAGCAACCTCGTCCTCGTTTTATGTTAGCTTAGACCATTCATGAATCAGCCGACCGACAACTCGCAGACCCCTGCAACGCCCGTGGAATCTCAGACCGGCTTCGGGGCTTGGTTTCGCGAATCGTTCAGCCCGTTCCGCATCGCAACCCTGCGTGGTTTGGCTGTTTTGCTGCCGCCGATATTAACCATCCTGCTATTCGCTTGGGCTTGGAACACGATCGACCATTCCATCATTCGCCCGGCTGAATCTCTCTCTGCGCGATTGATCGTATGGCGAATCGCCGACATTCGTGACGACAGTGACGTTCAACGCTCATTAAACGACCCCAACGATCAGCAGTACTCTTTGAAACGCACCAAGGGAACTCAAACGGTTGTGACGGCAAAAGGTCTGTCACTGCTGGCCGTTGGCAAACAGTGGATTCCCGCCAATGTTGTCACCACAGTCGATGATAACCCGGGCGACATCACTCCAACGGACGCTAGGCAGTACTACCGCCGCTATGCCGAACTGACCTATCTCGAACGGAAGGTCGTCATTCCGATCGTGCTGATTGTGTTCCTTGCCACCATGTATTTATTTGGCAAGCTACTAGCCGCGGGTGTTGGACGCATGTTCTGGCGATTTTTCGAATCCTTAATTAGCCGCCTGCCGATCATCCGCAACGTGTACTCGTCGGTCAAACAAGTCACTGATTTCGCATTTAATGAAAAGAGTATCGGCGATGAGGGCTCGACCGAGTCCCAATTCAACCGTGTGGTGGCTCTTGAATACCCGCGCAAGGGCATTTGGTCGATGGGCTTTGTGACCGGCGAAAGCCTGTTGGACATCCAGCGAGCGGCCGGCGAACCGATGCTAAGTGTCTTGATGCCGACCAGCCCAATGCCGGCGACCGGTTTCACGATCTCGATCCCGAAAAGCCAGACGATCGAGTTAGACGTGACCATCGACCAAGCGATCCAGTTCTGCGTCAGCTGTGGCGTGGTCGTGCCCGACCATCAGAACCCCAAAACGCTGCTCGAAGCCACGGCTCGTGCTGCGACAGGAGCCATTGCTTCGCCCAGGGCGGCCAATTACAAAGATTCGTCGTCCAGCGTATAAAGTGATTGCGGTAGATGTCGCGGGCTCTTGGGCTCGTATCAACTTGGCCCAACAACATCGCACGATTTCCCAGCCGCGGACTAGCCGGCGAACAAACCGAATGTCTGACTCTGCTTTGAACCCCACCTCTCAACCCGTCACCAAAATTCGCCTGGGCACGCGCGGCAGCAAGCTGGCGATGTGGCAAAGCACTTGGGTGCGTGAACAGTTGCAGCAGCGGGGTGTCGAAGTTGAATTGATTGAAATCAAAACGGACGGCGACGTGAAGACCGGACCACTCGCTCAGATCGGCGGGCAGGGTTTGTTCACCAAGCAACTGCAGATTGCGTTGCTAGAAAACCAAATCGACTTGGCGGTCCACAGTTTGAAAGACTTGCCCACCGAGGATCACAGCGAACTGACCATCGCCGCCGTACCACCGCGTGAGGACACGGCAGATGCGTTGGTCAGCAACTCGTTCGCGTCGCTGGACGCGATGCCATCAGGAACGATCATCGGCACCGGCAGCGTCCGCCGAGCCGCTCAACTGCGTCATTTGCGATCGGATTTGGACATTCGCGACATCCGCGGCAACGTGGATACTCGACTGGCCAAGCTGGACGGCGGCGATTTTGATGCAATCATTCTCGCCTGCGCGGGATTGCGACGATTGGGCTTGGCCGATCGGATCCGACACGCCTTCATGCCGATCGAACTGATGCCGGCAGTCGGGCAGGGAGCGTTGGGACTGGAAACACGCTCCGACGACCAAGCAACCGTCGCCGCGGTCGGCCCGTTAAGCGACCCGATCAGTTATCACCGCGCGATGGCCGAACGCTCATTATTAAAAGGACTGTCGGCCGGTTGCCTTGCCCCCGTCGGTGCATCGACCGCGATTAGTGAGGATGGATCAGCGTTGACGCTGACCGGGGTGATTCTCAGCACGGATGGTCAACGCCGTTTGTTGTCGATTGACACGCTGCCAATGGAAGAATCAAAGCAACTGGGCCATGCGGTGGCACAGAAGCTAATCGAACAGGGCGGCGACAAATTGTTGTTAGAGCCACGTTGAACGTCGGTTGGGTTTCGATTCACCAACGGCCACGCAGGAGACCGATTACCAATGTTTTGCGGTTTTGTTTTTCCAGCAACGCGGTTTTCTGTAAGCTTGGCGATGGTGCTTGCCGTTTGGCTGATGCTGCTGTCCGATACGGCAGACGCTCAACTAAAGCTCCCTTCATCCTCCCAAAGCGCAACCAAGCGAGCGAAGAAAAAGAAGAAGCAAACGCTGGCCGACTTGGGCAAGAACCGGGTCACCATGAAGTTTCGCATCAAGGGTAAAAATTACTACGGTTTGCCCTTGGCGTACGATGGCAAAACCTTGGCTCTGTTGCGATGGGACGGACGCGTGAGCAAACTGGCGGCCAAACGCGACACGCAGGTCGAGATCATTGACCAGAACTTCTTGCCCTACACGCATGACGAGCTGATCCCGCGTTTGAAAAAAGAGTTCGGGGACCGTTACTCGATCTCAAAAACGAAACATTACGTTGTGGTCCATCCGCAAGGCTCTCGCGAGATCTGGGCCGAACCGTTTGAGAACTTGTACATTCAGTTTCGACACTGGTTCGTCGACCATGGACTTGAGCCCGCCGAACCTCAGTTCCCTCTGATCGCGGTGGTACTGCGTTCGCGGCGAGACTTTGATCGGTTTATGGACAAGGAACTCGACGTTCGCAATCGAGCCGTTCAGGGCTTCTACAGCCAACGCACCAATCGCATGGTCATGTTCGATCCCTCGGCCATGCTACGAATCGAGGATCAGACTTGGTTGTATCGCGATCCGACGATCGTCCACGAGGCCACTCATCAAACGGCGTTTAACACGGGCGTCCACCAGCGTTTCAGCCCACCACCGACGTGGCTGGCCGAGGGGCTGGCGATGCTGTTCGAAACACCGGGTTACAACCGCAGTCGACAATTTACCACGGCAAAACACCGGGTGAATCGAAAGCGACTGAGCGAGCTGAAGAAATTGGGGACCGTTTCGGAAGTTTCTTCGCAAATGATCGATTTAATTGGCGATGACACGCTGCTACGAACGAAACCTTATGACTACTATACACTGTCTTGGGGACTGACCTGGTTCCTTGCTGAAACGCGGACGGAGCGATTCGTTGCGTACTTAAAGCGAGACGCCAGACGCCAAAACTACGCTCGGTGGACGCAGGCGGACCACATTCGTTCGTTCGTCAAGGTGTTTGGCAATGACCTCGAAGCGCTCCAAGCCGACTTGGAAGCGTTTTACCAAACGCGTTGGTAGCCCAACTGTTCTCACCTGCCACTCAAAGCCTCCAGCTCCCACTTCAATTGAAGTGCGGTGACTCACCTTGACTGAACTTTCCGAAACTCGATTCACTCGCCGTCGCTTCTTGCTAGGAATATCTGGCGCGGCGGTTGGCTTAGGTGGCTACGCCTTTGGCGTCGAACCACGCTGGGTGAGCGTGGAACGGCATGAGTTGCCCATCGCGGGGTTAGGAGACGCCTTGGTCGGTAAAACGGCCGTCCAAATTAGCGACCTGCACGTTGGGAAGTCAGTGGCCTCGGCTTATCTTCGCGAGCAGTTTGAATACATCAATTCGTTGGACCCAGATTTCGTTTTCTTTACCGGCGACTATCTGGATGATGGAACGGCATGGCATGTCGAGCAGGGCGAAAAGCTATTGCCACATTTCCCGCGAGGAAAACTTGGGACCGCGTGCGTGCTGGGCAATCACGACTTCGGTAGCTCAGAGGAGGCCGCACGAGCCAACCAGCACAACACCGATCGACTGGCTCGCCTGTTTGCCGAGCACGGATTGAATCTGTTAAGCGACCAAACGGTCGAGTTCCCTGGACTGAGCGTTGCGGGGCTGCGGGACTACTGGTTCGGTCAGTTCAAGCGATCGCGTGCCGCCGATGTCATCCGCTCGGTCAGCGACCGGCCCGCGATTGTGCTCAGTCATAACCCTGACACCGTCGACCTACCCATCTGGAGCACATATCAAAACTGGGTTCTCTGCGGCCACACCCACGGCGGTCAATGTCGGTTTCCTTTGATCGGAGCCCCGCGTTTGCCGTTGGAAAATAAGAACTACGTTTCCGGAAAATATGAACTGGCTGGCGGGCATCGCATGTTCATCAACCGTGGCTTGGGGCACACTGCGAGGGTCCGATTCATGGCTCGCCCCGAAATCACGGTGTTCACGCTAACCAAAGCATGAATCGCAAACCCGTAATCAGAAACCGTGAGCCCTCGCGCGAGATGATTCGTGACCGGCATCGACGACGCCTAAGTGCAAACGCAACCGGTGATGCCGTCCCTTCAGCAGGCACCCTTTGCAGGCAAGCGGGGAAGTGATACGAGCTCCACTACCCGACGCTTTGCAACCCCGCCGCGATGCCGTTAACCGATTGGAGGATAGCCTGACTGAGCGTCTCTGTTTTTTCGTCGTCCGACTCTGCGCGAAAATGTTTTAGCAATTCGACTTGGATACAATTCATTGGATCGACGTAAGGGTTTCGAACGCGAATACTCTTTTGCAACCACGGTTCGGTATCGAGTAGCGCCTCGTCACCCGTGATTTCTAGCACCAACCGCTTGCTCAAGTCGTACTCAGCCTGAATTTGCGAGTGAATGGTTTCGCCCGCCGTATCACCGGCCAGTTCGGAATAAATTTTCGATATCGCCATATCGGCTCGGCCCAATCCTAAATGCACGTTGCCCAGCACGGTGCGGAAGAATGGCCACTGCGAGTACATTTCCTGCAGCTGAGCCATTCGCTTTGCGCGGTCGGCACCTGATTCGGACAACCACTGTTCGAACCCGGAGCCCACGCCGTACCAACTGGGGACACCCGCTCGGGATTGTGTCCAAGCAAATACCCATGGGATCGCTCGCAAATCGTTCAGCGATCTGGTCGCGCGGCGATGAGCAGGGCGGCTGCCGATATTCATCTGGCCGATCAAGTCGATGGGGGACGCGGCTTGGAAATACGTTAGAAAGTGCTCGTGCTCGACCAGTGAACGATACTTACCGTGGGCGGACGAGCTAACGTTGTCCATAATGGACGACCATGTTTCAATCTGATCAAACTGCGGACGGCGACCGCTGGAGCACAAAACCGCATGAAACAGTTGCTCAAGGTGGCGGTGAGCAATTTCTGGATCGCTGTAGCGACTGCTAACGACCTCACCCTGCTCAGTAATTCGAATACGCCCTTTCACCGATTCGTGCGGCTGAGCAAGAATGGCTCGGTTGGCTGGCCCGCCTCCACGTCCCAGCGATCCGCCGCGACCATGGAACAAGGTCATCACGATCCCGTGATCGTGACACGTTTGGGCAAGGTTCCGCTGAGCGGTAAACAACATCCAGTTGGCTCGCAGGTAGCCGCCGTCTTTGTTGCTATCGCTGTAGCCGATCATGATTTGCTGCCGACCACCGCGTTGCTTTAGATGCCGCGCGTAAACCGGGTTCTTGAATAGCTCCGCCATAATCCGCGGCGCGTTGAGCAAGTCGTTAACCGTTTCGAACAAGGGAACGATGTCTAGTTGACCTTCCAAGCCCGCGTCGTGTGACATCAAGAGCACCTCTAACAGGTTACTAACGCCCTCGGTCATGCTGATGATGTAGGTCTGCATCGATTCGGTACCCAGCATGCGGTGGGCCTGGCCAATCTTGCGGAACAGCTGCAGCGTTTGGCCCGTCTCCTGGGTCAGTTCGGGCAAGCCAGCTTTCGTACCACCAGTCCATGGGCGCGGCGATTCGATTTCATCAGTCAGTAGCTGGATTTTTTCTTGCTCGGGCAACTCTGCGTAGCCCTCGACGGTTTTGTTGCGTGCGAATACTTCGGCGGTCGCCGAGCGATGAAAATCGGCGTGCTGGCGAACGTCCAACGTCGCAAGGTGAAAACCAAACACTTCGACCGCACGGATCAACCGCATAAAACGACCGCGAACCAGACGCTCACCTTTGTTTTCGATCAGGCTATCGCGAATCAGTAACAAATCGCTGAGGAACTCCTGCGACATTCCGTAAGCTCGGTCGGTTTCGGTCACTTGGCCCCACGGCGATTCGTTTTGCTTTTGAGTGGCCTTCAACCGTCGGAAGATCCAGATCAACATCTGGCGGTATGGCTCCTGAGAAAAACGTGCGAACACTTCTTTCTCGTCCTCGGGAACCTGCGCCATGCACTCGGCTAAGCGATCGAGAAACGGTTGACTAAAGCCGGCTCGGGTGGTCGAGGGGCTGAGCAAACCGTACATCGCGTCCACTTCGTAAAGGTAACGAACCAAAATCGTTGCCTTATGAGCACGCAGGGCTTCTTCGGTGACTTCGGTGGTGACGAACGGGTTCCCGTCGCGGTCGCCACCAATCCAAGAGCCGTAAGTTAGCACCGCTGGCACGTCGAACGAGTGATCCGGAAAGGCGTCGGCAAGCGCCGATTCCAGCTCTTCGTAAATTCGCGGGACCAGGTCAAACAGAACGGTTTCAAAGAAGTACAAACCGGTGTTACGCACCTCGTCCATCACCGTCGGACGCCGGTCGCGAGTCTCGTCGCTCTGCCACAGCAGCACGATGTGATCGTGAATCAGTTCCTTGATTCGGTCCCGATCAAAATCGTGATTGTCGGTGCTGTGGTAACGTTGTAGCAGTTCGGAAATATTGCCCAAAATCTGCCGCACGGTCCGACGTTTCGATTCGGTCGGATGAGCCGTAAAGACGGGCGTGATCGCCATGCCGTCGAGGATCGACTGCATCTTTGCCGCATCGACTCCCTCAGCCACCAACGTTTGAACAGCCGCTGCGATCGTTTCGTCCATGGGTTCGCCCGACGAGCGTGCCGCACTCAGTCGGTCACTCAGCACTCGAACTCGCTCGCGTTCCTCGGCTAGGTTCGTTAGCTGGAAGTAGCTGGAGAACGCTTTGAGAACCGCTTCGGCGCGTGGCAGGTCATCGACCAACGCGGGAATCAAAGCATTGATCTTCTTGAACGCATCCGCGTCGCCACTGCGCCAAGCTTTGAACAGGCTCCGAATTTCTTCCTCCTGACGGAAGATCGCTTCCCCCTCTTGCTCGATGATCGTTTCGCCCAGCAGGTCGCCCAGCAGTCGGATACTCGTTTTTAGATGGTCAGTTTTCATCGTCACTAAAGTTTTGGGGAAAGACGGGTAAGGCACGATCACGCATCGGTTTATCGACCGCATGGAGGATCGTTCAGGTTGTGTTGGACGTTGCTGGGTGACTGGGTTATCGCTTTGCTTTGGCGGTTTGGTGGGCCGGTGACTCCGGCACAGTCAACCGAGGTTGCCGCAGTGAACAAGGCTCGTTCGACGGTGCTGTTGCAAAAAACGACGCGCCGGCAGCAGTGTCGCGGATTACCATGACCACGATCGGCACACGGCCCATAACCCGGATCGCGGCCGCCAGATAAACCGGAAACTCGTTCAGGCCGGCGGCTTCGACCCGCTCATGAGCTTCCAGTTTGCCACAAATCGGGCTCTCACGGGAGGGAATGGCCCAGTGGCATTTTACTTTGTAGCTATCAGGAAAAATAACCGTTTACAGCAAGCGGTCCGCTTGAGCACCCAAAGCCATATTGGTGGGGGGAAATCGGGGCACTCCAAGGAGCCGCGACGTTGACAATCGAGGGGTTTAAACTAAAATCCTCGATTCAAATTTTACCGCGATTCGTCGCTTCAATCACGCTCAGATTTTACTGACGCCCAAACTTACGGAGTCTCCCCCGATGGCAGTGACCATGTTTTTCCAAAACGACATCAACACCAAAGCACTCGACGGCAAGTGTGTTGCAGTGATCGGTTACGGTAGCCAAGGACGTGGCCAAGCGATGAACCTGCGTGACAGCGGCGTCAATGTCGTCGTCGGTATCCGCGAGGGTGGCAAGAGCTGGAAACAAGCCGAGTCGGAAGGCTGGACGCCTCTGTCAATGGCTGACGCTGCCAAGCAAGGCGACATCGTCTGCCTGCTATGCCCCGATTTGGCTCAGCCTCAGGTCTACCGCGATCACGTAGCGCCAAACCTAAAGCCTGGATCGACGGTGCTGTTCAGCCATGGTTTCAACATCCATTACGGTTCGATCAAAGTTGATGAGTCGCACAATGTCGTGTTGATCGCACCGAAAGGACCCGGCGGCATGGTTCGCCGGCAGTACGAAGAAGGGAGCGGCGTCCCAGGCTTGGTCGCTGTCCACCAGGACGCCACCGGCAACGCACTGGAAATGGCTCTGGCCTACGGC
>CAZLFF010000060.1:0-19930 GCA_964558755.1 uncultured Pirellulaceae bacterium | reverse complement strand
GTATGCGGGTTTGAACAGCCTCAACCGACCCGACCGGAAGATCATTACGGCCGAGGACCCAGTCGAGTACTACCTGCCCGGGATCAACCAGGTCGAGGTCAAGCACAACATTGGGTTGGACTTCGCGAGGATTATTCGCTCCATGCTTCGCCAAGCCCCCAACGTGATCCTCGTCGGCGAAATGCGTGATGCCGAGACCGTTTCCATGGGAATCCAAGCCAGTTTAACAGGACACTTGGTTTTTAGCACACTACATACGAACGATGCGCCTACTGCGATTACTCGAATGGTCGATATGGGTGTGCCTTCGTATCTGGTCGCCAGCAGTGTCGTGGCTATTTTGGCTCAGCGTTTGGTCCGTACGATTTGCCCAAAATGTCGGACGAAATACCGGCCCACTGAGGAAACGCTGAAGGACGCTGGGCTGACCGAAGAGCAGATCGAAAATGCGACGTTTATGCGAGGAAAGGGCTGTAATTCCTGCAATAAGTCGGGATATCGCGGCCGGATGGGGATTCACGAGATCCTGCTGGTGGACGGAAAGGTCCGCGAAATGATCTTTGCGAACGCTTCATCCATGGAAATCCGGGATTATGTGGTTGCAAACGGCATGGCGACGCTGTTTCAGGATGGCCTAGAAAAAGTCATGGGCGGCTTCACCACGTTTGAAGAGGTTTACCGGGTTGCCAAGCAAACCGAGGCCGATGCGGCTGCCCACTAGCGGCCTAATTTCGGGTTCCCGCGTCTTGGAACCCGCTGTTTCCGGCAATTTTTACCCAAAACTGGCCGAAAACTGGACTCGGGAGGTCCATCGCTCCAATAATGCTATCGCAACGGGAGTTCCTAACCCGGTAGCGAGCCAAGGTTTAGCCGAATCGGCTGGATCCAATCGCTTCCCCCGAAAGGAAGTCCGGAACCTCTGTTGCTCCTTCCTTCCGCCTCTTCTCTTAATACGCACCCTGCCACGACCTTGGGCTCCGGCTCAAATCCCGGCTCGGTTCTCGCTTCCCCGGCGGCTTACGACTTGGGTCGACCGCCAGCCGGTTCCGATGACGTTTTCCTAAATCATTGAACATTCTTAAATTTGAACTCTGAAATATGGCTGCTCCCTTAATCGACAAACTGCTTGAAGCCTGTGTGAAGCAGGGAGCCAGTGATATTCACATCACGACAGGCCAACCGCCAGTGTTCCGCCTGCACGGCCGGCTGCGAAAGCTGGAAACCAAGGTCCTCGAATCCGAGGACACGGTCGCACTGATGAAAAGCATCGCGCCCGAACGCTGTCAGCGCGAGCTGCAGGAATCGGGAAGTGCTGACTTTGGTTTCGCCTATGGCGAAGCGGCCCGTTTCCGCGTTTCGATTTTCAAGCAGCGTGGTGACATCGCCATGGTGCTGCGACAGATCCCCAACGAGATGCTGCCCCCAGAGGTCTTGGGCGTGCCGGACATCTTTACCAAGCTGGTTATGCGTCCACGCGGTTTGATTTTGGTCACCGGCCCGACGGGTTCAGGTAAGTCCACGACGCTGGCGAGTTTGGTGAACTTTATTAACGAGCGAGTGGATCACCACATCATCACGATTGAAGATCCGATCGAGTTTTATCACTACCACAAAAAATCGACCGTCAACCAACGCGAGGTCGGCGTCGACGTGCCGAGCTTTGCCGAAGCGATTCGCCGCGCGTTGCGTCAGGATCCGGACGTGATTCTGGTCGGCGAGCTTCGCGACCTGGAAACCATCGAGGCCGCGATTTCGGCGGCGGAAACGGGCCACATCGTGTTCGGCACCCTGCACACCAACAGTGCGCAGGGAACCGTTAACCGAATCATTGATGCGTTCCCGGGTAACTTGCAGGATCAAATTCGGACCCAGCTTTCGACTTCCTTGATCGGCGTGTTGGCTCAGACGCTGCTGCCACGAATTGGTGGCGGTCGAGTCGCTGCCTTCGAGTCGTTGGTTGTGACACCGGGGATTGGAAACCTGATCCGCGAAAACAAAACCTTCCGCATCAACAGTGCGATCCAGACCGGAGCCAAGTTCGGCATGCAGTTAATGGACGATTGCCTGTTCGATATCTGGCGCGATGAAAAGGCCGAAATGGAGGACGTTCTCGGCAAAGCCCAGGACCCAGACAGTCTTGCTAAGCGAATCGCCACCGCGCGGCGTCAGATGGACGAAGAAATTGACGAACTAGAAGACGGCGACTTGGAAGAAGATTTTGACTAGGGCCGAATTCGGAAATCGGAATTAGTCGCACGAGCGTTGTCCGACTCTCGCTAATGATTCCGACCTCCGCCTTCGCCCGGACTTTCCACAACGTACTAAAATAGACTTTAACCCCACGAAAAAACCCAATGGCCGTTCGTAAGCTTGGTCAAATTTTTGTCGACCTTGGATTCATCTCTGATGACCAGCTGGAGATGCTGGTCGAGGAGCAGAGTCAGAATCCGGGGCAGCTGATCGGACGCATTGCCGAAGACATGGGTCTGGTCTCGGATGATGAACTGATCCAGGCGTTGGGCGAGCAGTTTGGTTTGAAGACCGTGGACATCGACGGCGTCGTGCCGCCCGAGGAGGCTCGCGAGGCCATAAGCGATTCGATGGCTCAGCTGTATCGCGTGATCCCGCTGAAACTAGAAGACAACCGCCTGACGCTGGCCACCTGCGACCCGCAAAACTTGGCCATGCAAGACGAGCTGAGGCGCTTCTTGGGTCACGAGATCGCGTTGTTGGTCGCGTCTGAATCGCAAATTCTCAAGGCGATCGACAAGTATTTCAACGAAGACGTTGAGAGCATCGAAAAAATCATCAACGACTTGCAGTCGGACGAGGAGCTCAAGGCGGCGTCTGAGAAGCTGGCTGGCGGTGGTCCGATCAACCTGTCTGACGTGGCGGAGTTGGCCGATAGTGCTCCGGTTCGCAAGTTGTTGAATATCGTCTTGTTGCAGGCCATTAAAGAACACGCCAGCGATATTCACTTCGAGCCCTTCGAGGATGAGTTCCGGATTCGCATTAAGGCGGACGGCGTCTTGTTCGAGCTTGTTCCGCCGCCCCGTCACCTGGCGTTCGCGATTACGACTCGCATCAAGGTCATGGCCAATCTGAACATTTCTGAGCGACGTTTGCCGCAGGACGGGCGAATTGAGCTGACCGTTGGCGGCCACCCGGTGGATCTTCGGGTTAGCGTGTTGCCGACGATGTTCGGCGAGAGCGTTGTCTGTCGTGTGCTTGATCGCAGCGTGGTTTCGCTGGACTTGGGCAACATCGGCATGGACGAAGGGATCATGGAAGAATTCCGCAAGGTCATCGACAAACCCAATGGCATTATTTTAGTGACCGGACCGACCGGTAGCGGCAAAACGACAACGCTGTACTCGGCGCTGAACGAGCTGAACACCATCGAGGACAAACTGATCACGACCGAAGACCCCGTCGAGTACGACATTGACGGCATCGTCCAGATTCCGATCGATCATGACATCGGTGTCACGTTCGCGTCGGCTCTGCGCGCGATTTTGCGTCAGGATCCCGACAAGATTCTTGTCGGTGAGATTCGCGATCAGGAAACGGCCGAGATCGCGGTCCAGGCTTCGCTGACCGGCCATACGGTTTTCAGTACGCTGCACACCAACGACGCGCCGAGTACGGTCACGCGGATGAAGGACATGGGCGTGCCGACCTTCCTGATTACCGCCACGGTCGAAGCGATTTTGGCTCAGCGGTTGGTCCGCCGAATTTGTCCCGAGTGCCGAGAAGAATCAGAGATCACCGAGGACATGAAGATCGATCTCGGTCTGACGGACGAGCAGGTCGAAGGCAAAACATTCTATGTCGGTGCCGGGTGTGGCAACTGCAGCAACACGGGCTACAAGGGACGCATCGGTTTGTTTGAACTAATGATTATGGACGACGAACTGCGAGCGATGATTATGGACAACGTCGCAACCGACGTGCTCCGCGAGGCCGCCAAAGGCAAGGGCATGCGGCTGTTGCGCGACATGGGGATCGACTTCGCATTCGATGGGACCACCACCGCCGAAGAAGTCATCCGCGAAACAGTGCTTGACGGCTAGCGCCGTCAAAGGGTTCAGGAAGTTAGGTTTCAGGGTTCAGGAGTACAAGTTTGGCATTTCAGTCTTTTGAAGACTTACAGGTTTGGCAGCGGGGTAAGACGCTGGCGATTGTTGTCTATCAAAGTTTGAAGGAATGCCGTGATTATGGATTGAGAGATCAGATGCAGCGTGCGGCCATTTAGATCCCATCGAACATTGCCGAAGGCTATGAGCGGACGCCAAAAGAGTTCGCCCACTTCATCTTGATCGCCATTGGTTCAGCGTCAGAACTTAGAACCCAAGCCTATATCGCCCAAGACCTAAACATGATTGATAACGAAGTTGCTCAGAACATCATCGAAGAAACCAAGCACCTAAATCGAATGCTCCACGCCCTAAGAAAAGTAAAGCTGTCGTCCTAACGAGATCACCGAAAACCTAATTCCTGAACCCTGCCCTCCTTTAACCCTTTTTTCCGCTATGCCTACATTTCAATTTGAAGCGATGGACCCTCAGGGTCAGGAGATTCGCGACGTAATCGAAGCGCCAACGCAGGACGAGGCCCAGGCCACGATCC
Organism: uncultured Pirellulaceae bacterium; assembly: GCA_964558755.1. GTDB lineage: Bacteria > Planctomycetota > Planctomycetia > Pirellulales > Pirellulaceae > Mariniblastus. The sequence goes on along the minus strand of CAZLFF010000060.1, from coordinate 15,301 downwards.
GCGACATGGGCTACTTCGTTACTCGGATTTCCCAGCAGAAGGCTGCCAAGTCCAAGGCCGACGCGACCGGCAAGGGCCGCAAGACGTTTGCCCTTGGCGGTGCCGGCGGCAAAAAGATCGTGACCTTCACGCGTCAGTTGTCCATCCTGCAAGACGCCGGCCTACCGATCCTGCGCAGCCTGAAGATCCTCGAAGAGCAAGCCAAACCCGGCGCGTTGAAGAACTCGCTGATCGATGTTTGTGACGAGATCGAGGGCGGTGCGTCGTTGTCTGAGGCGATGGCAAAAGCGCCTCGCGCGTTTGATCGCTTGTACGTGAACATGATCAAGGCGGGCGAGGCCGGTGGTTCACTCGAATCGATTTTGCAACGACTGGCCGAGTTCAAAGAACGGACTCAGGGTCTGAAGAACAAAGTCATCGGCGCGATGATGTACCCGATCATGGTCGTTTTGTTCACGATCGGTATTTTGACCTTCATCATGTTGTTCATTATTCCGCAGTTCCAAGACATGTTCGCTGAGTTCGGGATCGAACTGCCGGCGATGACCGTTTTGCTGATGAAAATTAGCGAACGCGTCTGTCAGTTGTGGTTCTTGTTCCCGCTAATCCCGATCGGCATGGTCTTGTTCGTCACGCTGGTTTGCAAATTCAAAGCCGGTCGCATGGGCTGGCACTTGTTCCTGTTGAAGGCTCCCATCCTGGGCAAGCTGGTCGAGAAAGCCAACCTCGCGCGAACGACTCGAACCCTCGGTGCGTTGGTCGCCAGTGGTGTGCCGATCATCGAGGGACTGACGATCACGCGCGAGACCTCGGGCAATGCGATGTACGAAAAACTTTACAGCAAGGTGACCGACAGCATTCGCGCGGGTGAAACGATCGCCGTCCCCATGAAAGATAATTCCTTCCCCAGTTTTCACCCGGTCGCTGCGTTTTTCTTTTGTGCAGTGATGTCGTTGCCACCGTTGATGGTGCTGTTTGTTGATCCGGAAATGTGGCAGGGCGTTCTGTACGGCTGCGGTGTGTTGAGCATGTTGGGGATGGCTTGGTACTTCTTGAACTACAAGAAACCGGTCGTCGAAGACTTGGTCATCAACATGGTGTCGGTCGGTGAAGAAACCGGTGAACTGGACGTCATGCTGTACAAGGTCGCCGACTACTACGAAGAAGAGGTCGAGACGTTGACCGATGGAATGCTGAAAATGATCGAGCCCCTGATGATTATTTTCTTGGGCTTGGTGGTGCTGTTCATCGTCGCGGCTTTGTTCATGCCGCTGATCAGCATCATTGGTGGCCTGACCGGAGGATAGTACCCATCACATTCCATGTGATCGGAGAATAGTGCTCATCACATTCCATGTGATGCCGCCGAGGCAAAACACAACCCAATTAAAAAACGTTCTTCAGAGAAAGCAATCCTCAGAGAAAGCAATCAAGTGAAACCAGAGCCTGTTTAAACCGTCCGTTAATGGAAACCGCTTCCCTCCGCGACATCACGCGGAGCGATGATGAGTACTTTCCGATAAAAGCCCGACGCGTCAGCGAGGGGCTCCGAACACCACACACCGAAAACTGAACACCTCACATCAGATTCAATCATGAACATTTCAAACCACAAATTCCGACTTCCGAATTCCGACCTCCGACTTCGAAAAGCCTTCACGCTGGTCGAACTGCTGATCGTGCTGACGGTCATCGGCATCCTGGTGGGTTTGTTGATCCCTGCGATCAGTGGCGGGATGAACGCCGCGCGTCGCACCGCGATCCGCACGGAGATGATTCAGCTGGAGCAAGCGATCGAGTCGTTCAAAACGGAATACGGTTTTTATCCGCCTAGTTTTGAACAGTTTAATCGGGACCCGTCAGCGCAAGACCAAGCTGAAGGTCGAAACCAGTTTCTAGCCTACCTGAATCGCATTGCTCCCAACCATCAAGAGAATTCCTCCTCGTTTGCTGGTGCCCCGGCTGGATCGTCTCGATTGAGCATCTGGTGGGGTAAGGTTGGCCGTCACTTAGATCAGCGTACGTCGATGGTGTTTTGGCTGTCAGGGCTTTGTAAGAGCAAACAGTTCCCGCTCACGGGCGGAGCTCCAAACTTGATCCAAGCGTTCAATGGCGAGACTGCAACATTTACTACGCCTAGCGGTGAGCAGTTCGAGATCGAGCGAGATGTTCGATTCGACTTTCAGCCTGGCCAGTTGGTTTTTGCCTATGCGAACGAAGGTGATCTTGCTGACGTGAGTTCTGTCTCCGTCGATTTGATTGACGATGACGGTGACTCTCTGCCGGACTTGGTGGAGGCTGATGAAGTTCCGGGTGGGAATTTGGCTGCAATTGCAGGATACGTGCAAGCTCACGGACCAACCAACGGTGACAAGCTTTTCCGCTACCGCGATGCTCCGTCTTACAACTTTTTGCCATTTGCTTATGCGACCCAGGTTCCAGGCGGAGCTGGTGATACTCGCAATCGATCAGCAGGTGACGAGTTGGAGCCTGATGATTTTGTCAATCCGAAGACATTTCAGCTGATCAGTGCGGGTATGGATGGCGAACTTGGTGTGCCAGCCAATCCGATGGGCGACGGCGATGAGCGACACCAGCAGGCTTATGTTTTTTCCAAGGAGGCTGAGTTCATTAAGCGGGGCTATGACAACATGGTCAACTTCGCGAGCGGACCGCTGGAGGTTTACATTATCGAAAATGCCCCGCAGTAGGTTTTTGGTGCTCCTCACATTCCATGTGAGGCCAGCGAGTGTAGAGAAATCGTGAACCGAGAAATCGAACACACAACAGAAGACAACTTAAACCAGTAATTTCATTTCCATGTCCCAGTGATCAATTCATGCCTAAATCGAACCTTTTGCAATTGGACGACGCTGCTTCACCGCGCATCACGCGGAGCGTGATGGGTACGTACTCCTCACATTCCATGTGAGGATGGCGGATGCAAAACGCGTCCCACATAGGTCCACCTAGTAGCGGCAGTCGTCATGACTTTCGCTGCCACCCCCAAGCATTTGACAAGTTTCACGAGACGACACCTACCGAACACACAAAACCGAACACCGAACACTGAACACCGAAAACCGAAAATGATTTCCTACCTCCTCCAATTCGATTGCCCTGCCCTGCCAGTTCGTGGCTGCCGTCGCTGTGGTCGAGGTGCGTTCTCGTTGATCGAGCTGTTGATCGTGATCGCGATCATTAGCGTATTGGCCACGATGTCGGTCAGCCTGTTGGCCAGCGCTGCCGAGGATGCCAAGGTCTCGACAACCCAAGCTCGAATCAGCCAAATCACGTCGATGCTGCAGTTGCAAATGGAAGACTACGAAGTCCGCCGCCTGCCAGTTCCAGATCGGATTTTGAATTTGTACGTGGTCAAGAATCGAATCCCATTTGATGGGACTGAGGACATGAGAAATGATCGGCTGCAACTGAAGTATTTGCGGCGTCAAATTTTGATGGACATCGTCAATGCAGAGATGCCTCGCCCCACCCGTCGCGGTGGTGTGTCCGGTGACGCCGTTGAGTATGGAACGACTGGTGACAATCGTATTGGTGTTGTTGATTCAGGCATGAGCAACGCACTGTTGCAAGACGGGGAAGACGGGGCTGCCATTTTTCCAAGTACCGCTCGCGTTCCCAACATTGGTGGCAACACCGAAGCGTTGAATCTTTACCCACACTTTCCTAATGGAAGTGGGGTGACCAGTTTCGCGGCGTGGCTTGACGAACACTATGATGATCCTGTGGGGGGTCTTACGCTGCGCGAGTTGTTGAGTCGTCGAAGGCCTGGTGCTGTTAGTAAGTGGAGGCAGTTTCAGGGAAACGAAACATCGTCAGCTGACAATGAGATTCTGCCTGCGGAATACCTGTACCACATTTTGAGCGGCATTCAGATCGACGGTCAGTCGGCTGTTGAGATGATTGGTAGCTCGGCGGTTGGAGACTCCGACGGCGATGGTGTCCTAGAAGTGATCGATGCTTGGGGTGATCCCCTTGTGTTCGATATTGAACAAGCAGGTTGGGATATCGAAGCAACTTCGAATGTTGTCAAAACGAATGAATCAGATAACCGCGTTCCGCTTGACCCGAGAGTGCCTCGGGCAATTGGTGATCTTAGTTTTGTTGTCGGCACCGACCGTATCCCAGAAACGTTGCCGATTATTGAGCGTGCGGCGAAAGGTTTGGTCCAATGATTTCCTGTCAACGTAAATCGCATCCTGGCTTCACCCTGGTCGAGCTGCTGGTCGTCATTTCGATCATGGCGGCGCTGACCGCGTTGATGTTACCTCGGTTGCGAGTCGTTAACAAAGACCGCAATATCCGCGAAGCCGCTCGCGTCGTCGGTAGTAAATTCGCCGAAGCCAGCGATCGTGCTCGACGTGATGGTAAGGCAGCGTTGACGTTAGTCCGAAACTCCAACATGGTCGATCTCGCTGGAGTGCAATACGCGGCGACTTCACTGTACTTGTCACGAGCGGTTCCAAATTACGTGGGTGACGATGGTACGCCGGGGGTTTTCACGAACATTATCTCAGGGGAAACCGCGTTGCGTATCGTCGAGCCACTCGAGTTCGACCCCGCGACGCCAGAGGAGAATGTGGTTCGGGTAGGTGACTCGGTTCGATTTAACGTGACCGCAGGCGGGTCGTCCTCCGCAGTGCCAGTGACATCTCCTGTCGCTTACCTGATTACGAACGTGGTTCGCGAGCCCTCGGGGGGACGTCTTCAACTGACACTCGAACGCAAACTTACTCAACCGCCCCTTCCTCGTCCCGGTACGCAGGTCAGTTTTGTTATCGAGCGTCAACCTAAAATTCTTCGCTCAAGCATTACCGATTTGCCACCCGGATATATCGTTGACCTTCGTCTTTCGGGGCCTGTCGAAGACATGGATTCGGGAAGTGCAGACCAGTCCGGTGTGGTGAGCAGCACTAGTAATCTGATACTGAAACGACCTTTGTTCTATGAGCAGCTTCGTCCCGGAGCCGGTCCGTTGTTAACGGATCAGTACGGTCGAATTGACATCTTTTTCGATTCAACGGGCGGGATTTCGTCGATTCGCAGCTATCGAGGCCTGTGGGGGACAACTGGAACAGTCGGCGTTTTTGTCTCCGAGCCGGTTACGGAACCTTTGCATTTGTTTGTGTCGCCTTCACAGCTGGAGGACAACTCTAGCCCGATTTACAGCGCGTCAAACCTGTGGGTGACGATCAATAACTCATCTGGCAACGTGAACATTGGCTACAACAACCCGCCGATCGCCACGACTGACCGTGACGCGAGCGGAGCGGTTGATCTTCATGAACTCCTTGAAGACGCACGCACGACAGCCGATGCCGGTGTCAGTGCGGCGCAGTGATGCAAAGGTGAAAATCGGAGGTCGGAATTCGGAAGAGTTTCGATCACCACGAAACAAACGAGTCACTCGAAAATTGAATTCCCTGAACCCTGAACCCTGAACCCTGAACCCTGAACATCGAAAACTGAAAACCTCTCCTCCCAGTAGCACCATGAGTCAATCCATCGTCACCCCGAAACATCGCCAGGATCCGAGTCAGAATTTCCGACTTCCGGCCTCCGACCTCCGCCTTCGAAAAGCTCCGCGTCGCGGTATTTCGATCATCGAGGTCATGACGGCGGTGGTGGTGGCAATGATCGGCGTGTTCGGCACGATGGCCTTGATTCCCTTCGCGATCAAACAAGCCGAATCAGGCCTGCGATTGGATGACGCGACCAACCTAGCAAGGAACTCACGCGAAGCGTTCGACGCGATGGGGTATTTGGACCACGAGCGTTGGGCGGCCGGGCATGCTTACAACGTTTCGGGTGCTGCCCCCCCTGTGAACCAGATTGATTCGAACGTGCCGACTCGTCCAATTATGATCGATAACCTTTGGGTCAGTGATAACAATGTCGGTGGGATCGGAGCGACAGGTCTCGATGCGAACGTTGGAGAGAGCAGGAACGAAAACCTCCTGAACAATTACGGCCATTTCGGGGACGGTGTTTTACAAGCCGATCCAGATGACGTAAACGCGCCTGGCCTACTGATCCCTAGTTCTGGAGGAACGCCGCCGACAACTTATCCATTCTTCGGGCAAGTACACCCAGCGTTGCCAGCCAACTTGCGGATTCGCCGTACCAGCTTGGCTGATTCCGGAGTTTTTCCGATGACATCAGAGATGGCGTCGCGAGTTTTTCAATCGTCAGATGATTTGGTGTTTAGTACTTTTGGCACCGACGACGGTGAATTGGCCGGTCAGCCATTTCAGGTTTTCGACCGTGATGGGTTGGGGAATATTCTCAAACGCCAGTCCAACGTTGGCCGCATTTCGTCCGCCATGTTCTTCTTGCCGTCGCAAGGAGCCTATCGCCGTGTGATGCTAGTTTTCGCCGATCGTGTTACTACGCTCTATCAGAATCCGGGGGGTGCACGTAATTTCGCCAATGCGAATCCACGAGCGTTGATGAGTTCTGCTTTGGTCACGACAAGGACGGCCCCTTACCCATCGGGTGTCCAATCATCCGGCGGGGAAGTCGTGTTGTGCGAAAATTACTGGGATGGTGGCGGTGGTGCCCCCGTGCCAGACCAAACGCGGTTTGTGAATATCGAAGGCGATGCGGAAACGCCCGGCGTCCGTCGTAACGATTGGGTAATGATGATCAACGAATTGCAAGCGCCGTACGGAGGCCGGACCAGCGACGAGCTGCAAGTTCAGTTCTTCCGAGTCATTGGGATCAACGAAGGCAATGCACCGGCAACCGGAAACATCGTTGACTCGTTCAATGATTTATCAAGCTTATCGCTAGACGGACCGGCATTTGATTTTGGACCAACAGCGACGCCCGTGCCCACCTACATCATTCATCTTCGAGACGTTGTTAACGTTTATGAAGATTCGATTTCGTTATGACCCAGATCGTACCCATCACATTCCATGTGATGTTCGTGCCTAACCCATCACACGGAGTGTGATGAGTACTTACTTCCAGTACTTACCTCCTCGACTCATCCTTCCAAAAGAAACTCATCTCAGCAGACCTAGCAGCAGAAGTAAAATCATGAGTCAACTCGTTCACAAGTCGCACTCACCTGTTCCGAATTCCGCATGCCGAATTTCGCCCATGCGTCCGCGTCGGGGCATCACGCTATTGTTCGTGATTAGCATGGTCGTGTTGTTTTTGCTCATGGGCACGACGTTCGTGGTCGTCAGCAACGATTACCTCCGCGGCGCCGTCCGCCGCAACCGCCCCGGCGGTGCCAATGCATCCGCCGTTTCACGCGAGCAAGGCCATCGGATGGTGGACAGCGTGTTTGAGCAGTTGGTCCGTGGCCCGGGCCTCGATTCGAATTCACCCCTTAACACTCATGAGTTGTTGGGGGACGAATATGGCTACGGCGTCGAGATGGAGCTGGAGAGTGCACAAATGCACTCGAGCGGTCAGTTTATCGAGCTAGTGGTGGATTTCGACTACAACACGGGCACGCCGAGTGCCGCAGATTTTCCGCGAAGCGTGCTCTCGGGCAGGCCGTTGCTAACCCTGTTTGACTTGACGCGAGTTGCACAGTTTCCAAAGCCCGGTGGTTTTAACCCGACGCCGGCGGGGCTCGACCAGATTCCCGGTCACTTCAACGGACAAATTTTGACGGTGACGACCGGTGAGTTCGCAGGTTTGACGACTCGAATTATTAGCTCGATCATCGAGCCTCCACCCAGCGGTTCGCCACGACAGCTGGGTACTGAAGAACATCGGTTTCTGGTCCAGCCACTGGGGGCCGGGTACCTTCTGCCTGCCGCGTCGGCCCCAGTTCCTGAATTGGACGACGAAACGATCCTGATCAACGGAAGAGCCTTTGCGGGATCGGGTGCCGGTGAGTTTGACGCCAACGTCCCGTTAGATGAGCCCGCGTTGGCGAACGTTGCCAATCTCAATCAGCGTCTGACTGAAACTCAGCTGCGGCAAAGAAAGGATCAGTTACGTAGTCGCGGGATTGCCAATCCGAGGAATCGTGACGTGTTGATCTCGACAGGAGGGTACCTTTCGCTGGCGGGAGGGGCTGGTTCACTGTCACCCAATCACGCTTCGATCAACGAGCCTTGGGATGCGGTCGGCAGACAGAACGTCATCTTGGCGGGGATCAATGATGAAGACAACGATGGCGTTTTGGATCCAGGGGAAGTCATACCCAGTTTTGGCGGAGTTCGTGGACCTGGTGGTGTAATCACCGATTTCGACATTTTCGGGTCCGGGAATGTCGTCGTTGACAATGATAATGATGGTGTCCTAGACGGGCTGTGGATTGACACTGGCATGCCACTTATTTCCACTCCCGATGGTGAGTTCATCAAACCGCTCGTTTCGGTGCTTGTCATGGACATGGACGGGCGTTTGAATTTGAACGCACACGGAAACCTAGCCGAGTTTAATAACCCGCTGGATTACGCTGACGCGCTGCCTGGCGGTGGTGTTGCATCCGATCTGACCTTGCCGCGTGGCTTGGGATTCGGTCCGGCAGAAGTTTCGTTGCAGCCTTTACTGGCCGACGCGGGTGCGGATGCGGCTCGGGATCTTATGCGTTTACGCTATGGTGTCGGCGTCCGCCCGGGTGTGCGGGACGAGATGGAAGCAAAGGCTCGCTATCATCTCGCGGGGTACCCCGATGGTTTTGTTGGAAACGCATCAGGTTCGGGTGTCGATTTGTATGGGCGAACCGGATTAGCATGTCAAGGAAATAGTGGTGATGAGCTAAACGCTTTCGCCCCTTCGCTACTTGGATTTACCACGGCTGTGGTGCCGCCGGTTGATGACCAATTGGTTGACTCGCCCTACGAAGTCAATCTTCTCAGCCCGGGCGACGCGAATGATCGTCTGTTTTCGGCTGCCGATTTAGAGCGAATCTTGCGTCCGAACGATCCGGAGTCGCAGTTGTTGGCGACACGGTTGTTGGATGGGGATACAGCCGACGAGTCTCTGCGAGACCCAGATGATCCTGCCAACGAGCGGGTGTTGAATGGCGGCCAGAGTGTTTTGGGACGACTGCTGGAGGATGGTGCTTCTACGTTGCCCGAAAACCAACGAGTGATGGCTCGAAAGATGATGACGACGCATAGTTTCGAAGTGCCGTCGATCCCAGAGGACATCAATCGTCTGCTCTACAACGCATTGACGGTTCCCGAGGATCAGAAAGCCGCCCTGATGGCCCACCTGTTGTCGCCCGAGGTCCGGCGTGGTTTGCCGATGAACTTGAACCGCTTGTTCGGCAACGGGATCGATGAAAATAACAACGGTGTGATTGATGATCCTCGTGAATTAGAGGACGAGTTGATTGCGATCGGTGACGATGCAGTGAACTTGGATGTGGATAACAACGGTCGCGATGATTCGAATCAAGGCGGTAACGCTGTGCGGCCGAGCTTGCGTGCCCGGCATAATTTTGCTCGACGTTTGTTCGTGTTGCTGATCTTACTGACCGAGAACCCGACGCGTGATGGAGACATCAACGACCCCAAAGACTTCTATGACTTTGACGGCAATGGAGACCCCAACGAAGAAGACCTAGAGGCTCATCGACGCATGTTGGCCCAGTGGTGTCTGAACGTGGTGGACTTCCGAGATGCGGACTCCATCATGACGGGTATGGAATTCGACTTGAATCCATTTGATGGCTGGGGCGTCCAATCAACAGTGACCGTTGATGGAGTGGATTACGACATCTGGCGACTTGATGGTGATCTCTCCACACCCGAGCCGCTTATCGACCCCGCAACGGGCGTCGACAACTACTTCGTTGCGTGGGGTGTCGAGCGTCCCGAGTTAATAATCACCGAGACGATTGCGTTTCATGATGTGCGGACGCAAGATCGAGATGACGAGACTGCTCAGGGCGGTGGAATGGCAGGTAGGACAACCGACACGGGGCCCAGCCGCGACAATGATTTTGACAGTGCTTTTGTGCCGAACGCATCTGCCTTTTTCGAGCTTACCAATCCGCAAACCGCTCTGACCAACAGTACGGTTCGCCCGGCGGAACTGTACCTCAACCGCAACGGTGTTGATCTGGCTCGTGTTGCTGGAACCGGCAACAACCAAACACCAGTTTGGCGGTTGTTGGTGGTCGATACGGACGTGGCTAACCAAACCATTCGCCCCGATTCGCAACGGCTGCCTGCGACAGATATCCGCGATGCGGTGAATATTGAAACCCTGATTCAGGATGCGATTGAAACAAACGCTTCGGACAGAATCGGTACGATCGTGCGGTACGCCTACTTTGCAGAACCCGGAACGGCGTTGGTTAGCGAGGCGACCGACCCTAGGAATAATGAGTTCACCGGCCCAAAGGTTTACTACCCATCCAACACCGGTGCGTCGGGCAAAACAGATTTGGAGCCCGGACAGCACGCGGTGATTGGTAGCGGATTTGAATCAGGCGGAGTGTACACGACTTACCTCGGCCGCCACCGAGACGACGCCGCGCAGTCCGTCGTCACGCCAATGAGGCTCGATGAGACTCAGCAAATCGTTCTTAACCCAGGCAGCGGCGAAACAACTTGGCAATCGACAGACGCTGCCTCTGCGGTTACCCGAGGCGATGTGGCGATTGCGTTAGACGCAAACCGCTCGGGAACGGCTCGCGTGTTTGGCATTACGGACCCGGTCAACGGCTACGAACAAGCGGCGGAGAACGCGCAGCCGGGAACGACTGTTGTCGATATTCCTGATGGTGATGGTGGCCAGTTTGTTGTTGTTGATGATGATGTTGATGCTGGTGGCACGCCAGTGGTGTTGGACACTCCGATTGACCAAACGGTTGTCGAGTCAGCGACTCCAACCGCGACTTGGGCTTCTCATCCCCTGAATCATCGCGGGCTAATTCCCGGACATCGCGTTGTTTACTTGCAGCGTTTGGCGGATCCGACTCGGCCATTCGATACGAATCGGAACCCCTATCGAATCGTTGATTCTTCAGCGGTTGACCTGTATGTGTTCAACGGATTTGAAGATGACGAGGCAGCCCAGACCAACCCCTCCGTGGAAGATGCTCCAGCTCGCGACACGCTGAGCACTTACGAGCGTTCGGAAGAAAACAACCCAGATCAGCATGCCCAGCGACGGTTGTGGAAGACGGGGGTGCTGGGGCAGTTTAATCCGTTGCAGCCGAGCGGGGGCGGCGTGACGATGAGTAATGCGGTTACTCATTTGGCCAACCTGCAGTTTCAGCACACCTTGGGTGAAGTGAACGAGTTTTACGTCAATCATGACGGCTCGGCTGGCGGCGGGGCCCCCCAGCCCTTCGCTTGGTTGCCTTGGAATAACCGTCCGTTTGCAAACCGATACGAGTTGGTCAATGTTCCGTACACGTCAGCGGCTTGGTTGACACGTGTGTTTGATACGCGTGGTGGGGGCGGTGATACCTACTCTGCCAGCAACCACGGATCGGTTGCTGAGCTTGTTAGGGATCGTGATCGACTGAAGCGAGTTTTTCATCCCAACGCTGCTGCGTTTCCGCACCTGTTGAATTTCGAGGCGGACTCACTGCAATCGGATCGGCTGCAGCAAATTTTTGACTTCGTTGAGGTTCCGTCTCGCTTTGCTGGCGTTCACGAGTTCGTCAATACGACGGGACGCGATCGTGAGGAGTTAGATGATGACGCCGCCGAAATCGATTTTGGGTATCGATTGTCGGCTCCTTTCGATGAGCTTTCGACATTCCGGTATCCCGGTAAGGTCAATCTAAACACCGTTTTCGCGCCACAGGTTTGGAACGCTCTGCTGGGAACACGAAGTCAGACAGACAATGGTTCTGGCCAGAGAGACAGTGCTACGGCGGGTCCTTATGCGTCAAAAGTTAACTTTCCCGCGTGGAGAAATGCGGTCGCGGAAAGTCCAATGCGGCCCGCGGTAGCGGCCAATTACCGATCGGGTGGTGTTCCGGGAGCCGCCAACACAGGGCTGCTGCGATCCTCCGACGGTGAGCGTGATCCGGGTTCCGGCGCGGGCGGAGAAACAGACTACTTGCTCGCGTTTCACGAGCCGGCAAACGCGTTTAATAATACCGACCGCAACGCCTATTTCCGCAATGGCCTGAGGCAGCGGTTGGGCGGGGTTGCGACGAACCGGTCGAGTGTCTTTGCCATTTGGGTGACGGTGGGTTACTTCGAATGGAATCAAGAGACGGGAGATCTGCGTGATAAAGGGTCCGGTGGCGTGGAGTATGGTGAAGAGGATGGCACCGTGCAGCGAAGTCGCGGGTTCTACCTGTTCGACCGCTCGATCCCGATGGCGTACGAGCCCGGCGAGAACCACAACGTTGACCGCGGTGTGCTGCTGCGATCGTTTATTGAGTAAGCGGCCGATTCACGTTTAGGCAGGTCGGCCTCACGTGTTTGGGTAGGTTGGCCTCACGTGGAACGTGAGGAGTACGTACCCATCACGTTCCACGTGATGCCGCGAAGGCAATAAGCGTTGTCCGTGAGGGACGTGGAGGGTTTCTGTTTGTCATGCGTCTGTGAGCGGTTGTTCGTGAAAACTACGTTCTCCTTTCTGAGTGACTAACGTTGATCGATTGGGAGCTTTGATTGTCGGGTTGCGTTAGTTGGTGTTGATTCGCGATTGGGTTGGTTGCCTCACATGGAATGTGAGGAGTACGTACTCATCACGTTCCACGTGATGCTCCGCAGAAAACGTGTTATGCTGCGTAAGGCATTTGTGATGAGGCAGCGTGCCATAACCGTGGCAGTAATTTGGCCTGCGGCTGGCGGGACTTGATGAAAGGCTGTGCATGCCGTTTCAGTTCTTTGAGCGTGACGAAGGATGGGACATCGTCGAACGCCGATTGCCTCATTGGGATCAACCCGGAACTCTGGTGTTCATCACCTTTCGAACCTGTGATTCCCTGCCGGCGAAAGTTGTTCGCGTCTGGTACGCCGAGCGTGATCGTTGGCTCCGATCGCATGGGATCGATCCAGAGGCATCCGACTGGCGGATGGCCGTTGATCGTTTGGATAAACCGATTCGGCGTGAGTTCCGAAGACGTTTAGATTCTCACTCGCATGATCAGCTAGATCGGTGCCATGGAGCGTGCGTTTTGCGTCGGCCCGAGGTTTCGCGAATCGTGGCAGACAGTTTGTTGCATTTCGATGGTGATCGATATTGGCTCACGGATTTCGTGGTCATGCCCAATCACGTTCATGTGTTGGCCGCGTTTGCCAGTGAAGCCGGGATGTTGCGGCAATGTGAGTCGTGGAAACGGTTCACTGCCAGGAAAATCAATTCTACCTTGGGGCAAACGGGTCGCTTCTGGCAACAGGATGCGTTCGATCACTTGGTGAGAAGCGAGCGGCAGTTTCAGTACCTACGCGACTACATTGCGAACAATCCCAAGAAGGCGAAGTTGAACCCGGGCGAGTATCGTCACTACCGTGCGGAACTTTGATTTGGGGGATGTTCTCGGAGGAGAGGTTCGGGCTTTTCGTTTAGGAAGATGCTCGTTTAGGAAGATGCTCGTTTGGATTAGGGTTGCGATCTAAAGGGGCCGGCCTCACGTGGAACGTGAGGAGTACGTACCCATCACGTTCCACGTGATGCACCGACCAACCGACAACGCACCGGCCAACCGACAACGCTGATGTTGCGTTCGCTGGCCTCAAGTGGAAGGTCAGCAGATCACACCTTGCCAGGCCTTGAGTGCGGATTTGGTGTTGGCCACCTCGTGAACGCGGACGATGTGCATGCCTTGTTGGGCCAGCCACAGCGTGATGGCCAGCGTCCCTGCGTCGCGGTTAGTCTGTTTGTCGCCCAACAGCTTGCCAATGAAGCCCTTTCGCGAATGGCCGATTAGGATTGGGCAGCCAAGCTCAACGAAACGATGGCAGTTTTGAACCAGCCGAATGTTGTGCTCGTGCGTTTTGCCGAACCCGATACCGGGGTCCAAGCAAATGCGATTTGCTTCGATCCCCGCCGCCAGCAGTTGTTCTCTTCGTTGTTCTAAATAGCGATAGATATCCTCGACCACGTCGTCGTAGCGCGGATCGTCTTGCATCGTTTGCGGCGTCCCCTGCATGTGCATCGCACAGACCCCCGCGCGCGTGCGGGCGGCGACCGAAGCCATGTCGGGGTCCCCTGCCAACCCGGTCACGTCGTTAATGATGTTAGCACCTGCGGCGATGGCCGCGTCGGCGACGGTGGCTTTGGAGGTATCGATGGAAATTGGGATGGTCGGAATTTCATCGGCGATCATCTTGGCCGACAGTTGTTCGATCACGGGGATCACGCGATCCAATTCTTCTTGTTCGGCGACCGGGGCGCTGTACGGTCGAGTGCTCTCGCCACCGATGTCGAGGATGTCCGCGCCATCGGCGATTAACTGAATTGCGTGTTGGACCGCGGCGTCGGTGGAGTGGTATCGGCCGCCGTCGGAGAAACTGTCGGGCGTGACGTTGACGATACCCATGACGGCGGGACCGGTGTCGAAGGTTAGGGTTTGGGTGCGGAGCTGCCAGCGCATTTGACGGAGGGATTGGAAAAAGGGAGTGAAGGTTTCAGAGGTCAGGGCTCGGTTTTCAGGGGCTTCAGTTTAGCTGGATTTCGACCGGGAAATGGGCGTTTTTCGTTGGTGGAAGAGCCGTTATTTCGTTGCTGGGAGCATGGTTTGGCTCGTTGTTAGGGGTGTCCAAATTTGGTAGAATTCGGGATTGGTTTTTGAGGCAAATTGCGGCCGTTTTGACCCGCTTTTTTCCGTCTCAAACGCTTGATCCTTGCTTTGAATTTTGGCGGAATTTGCGACCGCTTGAAAGGCCCAGAAATTGTCGACTGATCTCCCTGAAGACGATAACGACCGCGACGAAACAAACCCAGCTGGCGACGGTGGTGATGGCGGTGAATTCGACGCCGGCAATATCACGGGCCTGCCGATCGAGGATGAGCTAAAAAGTAGCTATCTAACGTATGCGATGAGCGTCATCGTGTCGCGTGCGTTGCCCGACGTGCGTGATGGGCTCAAGCCTTCCCAGCGTCGCATCTTGGTCGCGATGAACGACCTAAACCTGTCCCCGGGATCGTCCCGAGTAAAATGCGCGAAGATCTCTGGCGACACCAGTGGTAACTACCACCCGCACGGTGAGTCAATCGTTTACCCGACGCTGGTCCGCATGGCGCAAGAGTGGAACATGCGTCATACCCTGGTTGATAAGCAGGGGAACTTCGGGTCGATCGCCGGCCTGCCCCCGGCGGCGATGCGATACACCGAAGCCCGCATGTCATCCGTTGCGTCGCTGATGCTCGAGGACCTCAAACT
>CAZLFF010000059.1:1226-20143 GCA_964558755.1 uncultured Pirellulaceae bacterium | reverse complement strand
GGCCTGACGCGTACGGCCAAACGAAGGCTCTTGGCGAAATTCGCTACGATCACTCGTTAACCATTCGATCATCCTTTATCGGCCGTGAGCTAGATGTGTTTTCCGAGTTATTGGAGTGGCTGATCGGCCAGCAGGGCCAAACGATCAAAGGCTTTACGGAAGCTTACTACTCGGGTGTCTCCACGATCTTCATGAGCCAAGTCGTGGGCGACATCATCGAGTCTCATCCGGACCTAGGCGGACTGTACCAACTGGCAACGCCCGAGCCGATCTCAAAGTATGACCTGCTGTGTGCTGCTCGCGATGCATTCAAACTGGACATCGAGATCATTCCCGACAGTAACTTTTCGATCAAACCAACCCTCAACGGATCCAAGCTTCGCGACGCAATGAAGCTCGAGATTCCTGACTGGCCGACGATGATGCAAGGCTTGGCCGACGACGATCTTTACGACTACCTAAATCGAATCAAACCCGCTTCGGTGTAAACCCGCCAACTCCTTCTCATCCTTTCTGATCCCTTATTGCGTTCCGCTCTTTGAGAGTGACACGCTCAGCCGACCGGCAAATCTTATGAGTGAAAAATCATCTTCATCCGCGACGCAAGCGAAGATGCACGTGCCGCAGTTCCGATCATTTGTGGACAAGAGCGACTACGAAGCAATCGCCCCAGTTTTCGACAACAACTATATCGCCGAGGGACCGTTTTCGAAAAAATTCCATGGCGAGCTGCTCGACATCATTGGCAGCCCGCACGGCGTTTTTGCCTGCAACGGAACGCTCGCGATCTATTTGGCCCTAAAGGCGCTGGGTGTCGGCCCCGGCGATGAAATGATCGTCCAAAACGTCACTTTCATCGCGTCCGCCAACGCGGTTGAGATGGCCGGCGCGACGCCCGTGTTTGTCGACATCCCGGCGTACAATGACATGACCATCGACGTGAGCAAGATCAAGCTCACACCGAAAACGAAGGGCATCGTTATCGCTCACCTATTCGGAACCGCGTGCAGCAACATCGAAGAGGTGAAGCAATTTTGCGATGACAACAATTTGCTGCTGGTCGAAGATGCCGCACAATCTTTGGCCGTTACCAACGGCAAGACCCATCTCGGCACCTACGGCGACGTCGGCACGTTCTCATTCTACGCGGACAAAACCATCACCACGGCCGAGGGCGGCTTCATTGTCACGCCGCACCAAGAGGTCTATGACAAAATGGTGTACATGCGAAACCAAGGCCGCATTCGCAGCGGCACCTTCGTCCACCCTGAGATCGGATACAACTTCCGCATCACGGACATGCAAGCGGCACTTGGCCTGAATCAGCTGAGCAAACTCGACCTGATCATTCGCGAGAAGCAAAAGATCTACCAGCGGTACCGGCAGAATCTTGATGGGCATGTTGAGTTCCTGCAAATCCGCGAAGACTTCCAGCACATTCCGTTTCGAGTCATCGCGTTCGTTGAAAACGCAGAGAAAACGATGCACTTCATGGCCGAGCGGGGCATTGAGCCGCGAAGCGTATTCTATCCACTGCATCAACAACCGTGCTACGAAAACCTTGGCTACCTAAACAAGGATTTTCCGAACTCGGTCGAGTGCTTCCAGCGCGGAATTTGCTTGCCTACGTGGATCGGCCTGACCGAAGAGCAAATCGACTTCACTTCACAAGCGATGATTGACTCACTGGCCGTGGCCTAGGCAAAAGCTTTGAGTGCGAATCGCGCTCAAACCTGCCACGGCGGCAACGCCAAACAACTTCAAACCCATTTGACCAACTGATAAAGACAAAGCCATGAAAGTTATGACGATCGTGGGAACACGACCGGAGATCATTAAGCTCAGCCGCGTAATCGCCGAGCTCGAAAAATTTGTGGACCACGTATTGGTTCACACCGGGCAAAACTACGACTACGAACTCAACGAAGTGTTTTTTGAAAATCTCGGCGTTCCCAAGCCGGATCACTTCCTAGAAGTCGCCGGCAAAAGCGTGGCTCACACGATCGGCAACGTCATCGGACGCGCTGATGACGTAATGGAAGCCGAACAGCCGGACGCGGTGTTGCTGTATGGCGACACCAACAGCTGCTTGGCCGTCATTGCCGCCAAACGACGTAAGATTCCCGTCTTCCACTTTGAAGCCGGCAACCGGTGCTTCGATCAACGCGTCCCCGAGGAACTTAACCGCAAGATCGTCGATCACCTGAGCGACATCAACATGCCCCTCACCGAGCACGCTCGCCGATACCTGCTGGCCGAAGGCGTGCGTCCGGACACGATTGTCAAAACGGGCTCTCCGATGAAAGAGATCCTGATGCACCACATGGACGAAATCAAAGCGTCCGACGTGCTGGATCGCCTGAAGGTAGAACCGCAGAATTTCTTTATCGTCAGCGCTCACCGTGAAGAGAACGTGGACTCGCCCCAGAACTTTAACGACATGCTCGACTCGCTTAATGCGATCACCAAAAAATACGACATGCCCGTGATTGTTTCGACGCATCCGCGCACGCGCAACAAACTGGAACAACTTGGTCGTGACGACATGGACCCGCGCGTGCAGTTCTTGAAGCCGATGGGCTTCTTCGATTACGTCAAGATGCAAATGGAAGCGTACTGCGTGATCTCGGATAGTGGGACAATCACCGAAGAATCATCGATCCTAAACTTCCCCGCAATCACCATCCGCCAAGCTCACGAGCGCCCGGAAGGAATGGACGAGGGCGTGCTCATCATGACCGGGCTCAAGCCAACGGACGTGATGCACTCAATCGATGTCGTCGTTTCTCAGTTTGATTTTGAGAACCGTCAGTTTCGTTTGGTGGCAGACTACGACGTCGACAACTTCTCCAAGAAAGTATCACGAATCGTGCTCAGCTACACAAACTACATCAACCGAACCACTTGGAAGAAGTTCAATTAGCCGACCCTCGATTGCCGGCCGAGTCCTTGGACGTTTGGCTTGGTGAAGCTCATCCGATTATGACTGCCTCGCACTCCAAATCACGATCGTCGTTCGCGAACGACCCGTCCTCCCTGCGCGTGCTGGTCGTCCATCGATACTTTTGGCCCGACACTCCGCCGGTTGCCTCGATCTTGCGGTCGATCTGCGATTCGTGGGCCGAAGCCGGCGCGGACATGACGGTGTACACCAGCCAACCTTGCTACAAGCCGACGATCGATATTCCACGTCGGCCAAGCCGCGAGACCGTCGGTCAACTAGATGTCGTCCGCTGCGGTTTGCCGTTGGAAAAATCACGAAACCCAATCTTGCGACTCATTCACTTTTCGATTTTCTTGTTCTGTGCGTTCTGGCAGATCGTTTGCCAACGAGAAAAATACGATGTCGTGATGGGGCTAACATTCCCGCCGGTGGTTTCAGGATTCGTCCTGAGCACCGCCGCGAAACTGCGTGGCTCTCGATTTGTGTACTACTGCATGGATATCCACCCAGAGTCATCGACCTACACGGGCAAGGTAGCCGCTGGAGGTTTCGTGACCCGGTTTGCTCGCTGGCTTGACCACCGCACATGTCAATCGGCCGATGCGGTCGTCGTGCTGTCCGAAGACATGGCAAAAACCTACCTCGCGCGGTACGCCACCGACGATCAGCGGCAGCGTGCGAAAGTAAAGATGCACATCATTAGTGACTTCAGCCCGGTTAGTTTCGATAACTCGCCGGTTGAGGTTCCCGCCGAGTACCAGCGGACGCCCGGCAAGTTTCGCTTGGTCTACGCCGGCAATGTCGGTGCGTTCCAAGCGCTCGATAACATTGTGCAAACCGCGCATCTGCTGAAAGACCATCCTGAAATCGAGTTCGTCTTTTTGGGCGAGGGTTCCAAGAAGAAAGAACTGATTCAACAGGCTGGGGATCTGAATGGAAAAACCGTTCACTTTTTTCCGCACCAGCCCGTGGCGATTGCTGACGAGATCATCAAGTCCGCGGATTTGGCGATCGTGAGCTTAATGCCCGACGTGTTCCGCGTTGCGCACCCGTGCAAGACGAGCACCTATTTGGCAATGGGCTGTCCTTTGTTGATGGTCATCGAAAAGGAAAGCTGGCTTTATCGCGCGACCGTCGAAAACCGTTTGGGCTACGCCTGCCACGGAGAAGACCCCGAGGCTCTGCGCGACACGATTTTGACTGCCGCGAAAGATCCCGATCAGCTTCAGGCGATGCGAGAACCTGCCCGCGCCTACGCAGAACAACACCTAGTCAAAGATGTCCAACTGGTGCGTTGGCAAAACTTACTGGCCCAACTGGCAGAGGCTCCGGTGAGCCCCGTCGTTCAGTCATAGTTTACGAGAAACCCAACATGAGTGCGAAAGCAGATCCGAACATCACAGCCGTCAAGGACAAACCCTCTCGCTGGGTCGCACGCGCGCGTGGGCTGAAGCGAATCGCGATGTGGCACGGTTTTTCAAAGATCCTTCCGTTGTATCTCGTCACCGAGTTCCCTAAATCTGGCGGCACTTGGTACAGCCAAATGCTGGCCGAGTGCCTAGATCTACCGTTTGCTAGGAACAACAACCCGCCGAAATTTGAATCGTGCGTGATGCACGGCGTGTTCCTGCACAGCCCTCGATTCAGCAACGTCACGGTTTCGATGCGAGACGGACGGGACATTATGGTCTCGTCTTACTACCACTTCTTGTTTCACAACAACGTGAATTTGCCTCACGGCGTTGAAGAGAAACGTCAACTTTTGCAATTCAAAGACTACGACGACATTGAAACCAACTTGCCGCGTTTCATTGAGTACATGTTTACCGATTTTGCAAAGTCTTGGAGCTTCCGCTGCACGTGGGCTGGGTTCGTGGACTCATGGATCAATCGTGGCGCGTTGATCGTCAAATACGAAGAGCTTCTGGCAGACGCCGAAGGGACCATGAACCGCGCCGTAGAAACGCTCACTGGCCGACCCGTTGATCCACAACGGTTGTCCCAAATCATCGCCGCCTACAGCTTTGAAAATCTGACTGGGCGCAAACCCGGGCAAACTCAATCTGGCAATTTTATCCGCAAGGGAATCGCGGGCGATTGGAAGAACCATTTCAACCAAGCCGCTCGCGAAGCGTTCAATGAATACGCCGGACAGCAGTTAATTGACCTCGGGTACGAAACATCAACCGACTGGGTCCACCAACCCGCGACCTCTCCGGATCAAACATCGAAAGCAGAAACCGCATGTCAATAGTTACCAACGTCGCCAAACTGACTCGCAAAGTTCCTTGGGTCGCCGCCGGCCTCCGCGCAGTTCTCCCTCGCTACCTCAAGCGAAAGATCGGCGCGAGCTTGCTGCCATCGAAGAAGGGCGGGACCGTGATCGCGAACGACGGACGGAAGTTCGTCATGATCCCAGATCGCTTGTTTTTGCAAGTTGTTTATGACGGAATTTTTGAGCCGTCGTTGACCAACTTCATGATGCGCGTGATGCGCCCGGACGACACCACCGTGGATGTTGGTTCAAACTTCGGCTGGTTTGCGACCCTGATGGCTGTCAAAAGCAAGACGACGATTTGCTACGAACCGGCCGACCGAATCAGCGGCATCTTAAAAGAAAACATCGCACTTAACGCTATCGACAATTTGACACTCCGAAAAGTAGCCATCGGTAGCGAACCCGGTGAGGTCACGTTTGTGATCGAAGGTAATCCCGAGCGCGAAAGTGCGTTGGGCTACGTGGCGACCGAGGGCGACGACACTGTTAACAACAATACGGAAACGGTTGAGGTCGTGACGCTCGACAACGATCTAGCGGATCACTTTGGCAAAATCTCATTGATGAAGGTCGACTGCGAGGGTTTTGAACACGAGGCCTTCAAAGGATCCCGGCAGTTGCTGACCGGCGAGAACCCGCCAATCATCATCACCGAAGCGAATCGTGAAACGCTCGGCCGGAGCGGCTCGACCCGTGAGGCCATGTGTGCGTTGCTGAAAGAGTATGGCTACGAGCTGTACGGGATGAACAACGACGGTTCGCTGTACGCTGACAATGGCAAAGCGCCTGCCTTGGTCGGCAAGCCGCCTCGCGGTCAGTATATCTCACGTCTGGATTGGCCTTAGGCTGGATCGCGCCGAGTCATTCGCCGCAGAAAAGCGCAGGTTCAAAATTACCAAACCTGATCCGCGGCCACCGCTCCTGAGCGAACACAAATGGGAATTCCAACTCCGCGGTAAGCGTTGCCTGCCAATTCCAATCCGGGTAGCGCGCTGACGGCGTTCTCGATCGCCGCGATTCGATCTAGGTGCCCGACGTGGTACTGAGGCATGGCGTTTCGCCAGCGGAAGACCCGAGTCAGTTCGGGGGTGCCGCTGATCCCGACCAAGTGATCGAGTTCCTTTGCCGCCAAGTCGATCAACTGCCTATCTGACAAATCGACCAGTTCGCCTTGCATTGCGCCGCCAATGAAGCAGCGAACTAGCGTCTTGCCGGCGGGGGCTCGACCGGAAAACTTGTTGCTGGAAAAACTGGCCGCGATCAACTGTCGCTTCAGTGCAGACGGCACCACAATACCGTAGCCGTCGAACGGGCGTTGAATCTGAGACTCATCAAACGCCAACACCGTCACCGCGCAACTGGCGGACTCAATGGCGGCCAACGAACCCGCCAGCTTCGGCGCGTGATTGGCTACAAGTTTAGCAGACATTGCGGCGGGTGTCGCAACGATCACCGCGTCGGCGTGCAGTGGCTCTTGATCCGGCGCCGCTGACTCGATCATCCACTGGTCGTCGTGACGCAAAATCTTGCTCGCGGGCCAGTTGTAGCGCAGCTTTACATCAACCAACGCCTCCAACAGCCACTCGATCAGCTGCCCCATACCAGCGGCCGGCGCCCGAAACAGATCATATCTAGCGCCGGTCGCCGTTCGGTCGGAACTGGCTGCGGCAGATGCTTTGGCAGCCGCAATTAGACTGCCGTGCGCTTGTTCCATGTCAACGAAACGCCGCATCGTCGCGTTCATGCTCAAACGACGCGGATCGGCCGTGTAGATTCCGCTAACAAGCGGCTGCACCAATCTCTCAAATGTTTGCTGACCAAAGCGTCGGACAACAAAGGACTGAAAATCTTCGTCGGGCAAGTCACCACCAACACGCGCCGGGACGGATTCCTCCACCAGCAGGCGTTCGAATCCGGACCGATCAAGAATTTTGCTTTCCCGGATCGCGTCCAGATTCCCCGGCAACATCAGCGAGAGACCGCGCGGTATCGGGCGATTACCGCCATCCGTTGCGATCAAAGCTCGTTCAGCAACCGGCTTGGTGGTCAACAAATCCGACTCGTGGCCCAACGTACGAACCAACGCCAACGCGTCGTCCGGATCAGTTGTGAACATATCGGCAGCTTGTTCTATCAAGTATCCGTCAACGGCCTCAGTTTGCAAAATCCCGCCCGCTCGGCTGGCTGCCTCGCACACGGTCACCGCAGCCGCTGGCCAACGCTCCCGCACGCGCCGCGCCGCGCTCAATCCCGCTAGGCCTGCTCCGACCACGACCACTGACGTTGGATTCTTCTCGACCATTGGCCATCAAACCGAAAAACAAAACGAGCAACAACACGTAAGCATAACCTGAACTGATCATTCAAACTGCCGTCAGGTTGTTTGCCGCCACCATGCCGAGGATAATCGGTTTTCAGAACACGGGCGATCCCACTGCGTGCGGGCAGCTTACCCAACGGCACAAAACGGTGCCCCAATGAACCTAAAACGAGCAACAATAACGACTATGAACCGCCACGAAGACCAACTGGCTCACGCGATTTTCGAAAGCTCGGGCGCAATGCAACAGACCGAACTGCTGGATCGCACGGATTGCGACGCTGGTCTAATCGCATCACTTGCGGAGCATCTAAAGTGGTTGTCGGACGATTTGGATTTGCCGCTTGAGGGCAAGCTACCAGAGGAAGACGGCCTGACGTACCGCATCACGTCTGACGGACGTAATGCATACATTTTTTATTACGACGAATCTCAAATCGTTCACTTGGCGCTGTTGCTCGGTAGCGTTGACGAATCCGACAACCAACAAGTGGCAGCTGAAGCGAAAGCTCAGGCGCAAGAGATGACGGATTCAATCCGCCTGTTATTGCTCGACGAAACGGACGATGACGACCTCGATGCAGAGGCAGCGGCCGAGCTGCTGGGGGCCAAGCAGTTTGATTTCGCGAGCGTACCCCATCGACCGGTCGTTTTGTCGGTTCTGTTGGATGAAACCGACGACCAAGACGCCAGTACGGCCTTAAGATTCGCTCGCGCGGACGTGCTCCTCGGGCGCGCGTTTTTCGAACGGAACAACCGAGTCGCTTGACCTCTTAAAATAGGCAGTCAGCAACGAGAATCCATCCGAGGCCGACTATTGAGTCGCCGCAGAGATCGCGGACGTCGTATTCGAGAACGTGCTGTTAGTAGCCTGGCCAAGGAAGCCAATCGATGCAATTGCGGCCAAGATAATCAGGGCGAGCATCACGGCATACTCGACCGCCGTTGGTCCGGACTCATCGTTTAAGAAACGAGTAATTTTCTTCGACAGATTCATAACTGTGCTCAAAACTTTTCTTGATTGAGGTCGTACGTGCAAGTCGCCGTCCGACGTGAGGACGTTATGAAAACTAGGTCGCGTTAAGCGCAGTCTCGCTCTCTGCTGCCGATTCAGGGGGTTTACGATCAAAAGATTGGAAGTTCGGCTCGTTTATCCGACTAGGGCGGATCGTAGTGGTTATCCAGCCTGCGAATAAGGCTTCCTCAGAGCCAGCCAAACGCGGGGCGAGCGGCCCACGCCAGTCACCGATCTCTGAACCTCAAGCGCAATACGCGGGCACCAACCGCAACACGGCAGTGGCAAGCTGTTTACTGCGGCTTAATAAAAACGGCTGGCCGCCGAAGGGATCGACCGCCTGGCCATCTAGCCCCATAACCGTGCCACCCGCTTCTTCCAAAATCAATTTGGGTGCCGCGATGTCCCAGGGGCCTTGCTTCACACTGCTGGCTTGGTTGTCATGAATCGCAACGGCCAGACTCGAGTTTGCTTCAGCGATTCGCATCGCCACACCGGCATGCGGCACGTTGCTAGTGACCAAGCGAGCACCCTCAGAGGAGCGAAGACGTAGTCGCAGCTGACTGAATACTTCGGTCTCAAGGGCTGAGTCACCATACTGGTTCATCTCGACCCACGCTTCGGATAGCTCCATTGAATCGTTGTTCAGCTTCAGCGGCTGCCCATCTTTCCACGCTCCTTTTCCAGCAACCGCATAGAATCGCTCACCGGTCAAAGGAAAGAACACAATACCCGCGATGACTTGGCCTGCCTCGTACTTGCAAGCCAACACCGAAGGATACTGCCGCCCGGCTCGCAGCAAGAACGCGCTGGAGGCATCAAGTGGGTCGATGATCCAGCAGGCGTCCGGCACTGGTTGTACGTCGGGGTTCAGCTCTTCGCTGATGATGACCGCATCACTATGCTCGGCCAAGAAATCAGTCATGACTCGATCGGCGCGACGGTCGATGTCGGACACGAGGTCGCCAACACCCTTGGCATCGATCTCGTGTGTTTGATCGTAACCGGTCGCAATAATCTGACCCGCCAGCTGGGTCGCTTGCATGGCAAGGTGCAGGTCCGAGCTAAGCGATCGAGCGTGTTGCAGTAAATCCATGGCAGTCAGAGCAAACAAAAATGGCGGGAGCAACGGCCTAGGCCGCGAAGGTCAACATGAGCGATCGAGCCAAACCGCTTGTTGGAGACGATTTTGAGGGGTCAGGCTATCGGCTGGAAGCCGGTTGTTCAACAGCATCATGCCCCGTCAGGCCAGCGGCGATTCTCAGTTCCCGAATACCAGCAATTGAAAGTGTCTAGTTTACTCGATTTACTCGATTCAGCGATTCGATTTCCGCGATTTTACGGTGTTCGCAGCTGCAATCGCTTGGATCGCCGGCCAAGTAAACACCGGTCAGTAGCTGCGGCCCGCGAGACCCGGTAAACTACGGTCGCTGCTGCGGAGCCGTCGGTTCGTGCTGTGGCGCGAACAATTATTTGAACTTCCAACAGAACGGGGAACTCCAATGGACGCAATGAAATTACTCGGCAGCCTGCTGAAGAACCAATCGCTATCGTCGGGCCTAGGCCAACAGCTCTTGGGCGGTCTGCTCGGGGGCGGCCAGAGCCAAAGGTCGGCACCTGGTGGCGGACTGGCCGGAATTCTGGGCAGCGTCCTAGGCGGTGGCGGAGCGCAATCTTCTGGCGGTGGTGCCGCAGATTTATTGGGCAGCATCCTCGGCGGTGGCGGACGACGCGCCAGTGCCCAACCTCCAGCTGGCGGTAACCTAATCGGTAGCATTCTCGGTTCCGTTTTGGGCGGCGGAGCAGCATCAGCCCCTCAGGCGCCCACGCCAATTCCTCAGCAGCACCAAAGTGCTGCGAACGACCAAGCGGTTCTGATGATCCGTGCCATGGTCAACGCCGCCAAAGCCGACGGTCGGGTCGACAATACAGAACAAGAAAAGATCCTTAGCAAGTTGGGCGACGATATCTCGCAAGATGAAGTTGATTTCTTGAAGTCAGAGTTCGCCGCACCGCTCGATGTCCGCGCCTTCGCTGACAGTGTGCCTGACAGTCTTGAGCCACAGATCTATGCGTTGTCGCTGACATCGATCGAGCTGGACACCCAAAATGAAGCCCAATACCTGGGTCAACTGGCACAGCACATGGAGCTCGACCCCAACATCTGCAACCAGATCCACGACCAAGTCGGTGCGCCGCGCATCTTTGGTTAATTCGGGACTCGCAAAACAAACCGATCCCAACCGGTATCAATCATCAAGCCGTGAACGTAAAACGTTCACGGCTTTTTTGTTGCAAGTCTTCTTGCCGAACAATCAACCATTTCCGCCCCGGCGGCCAACATAAATCGCCTCGACCGGCTAAAATCAAACGAAAGCTATCACCCCCGAAACGCGATTGCTATGAAAGCCCTAACGCTTACGTCCTATCACGAATTTACATTCCAAGAAGCACCCGTGCCGGATGTCGGTCCGACGGACGTACTGATTGCCGTTCACGCCTGCGGAATTTGTGGTAGCGACATTCATGGAATGGACGGTCGCACGGGGCGGCGTATCCCGCCAATCATCATGGGCCACGAGGCCGCTGGGGTCATCACGAAGGCTGGCGATCAAGTCGTAGATTGGAAGGTCGGCGACCGCGTAGCGTTTGACTCCGTTGTCTTTTGCGGGAACTGTCCAATGTGCCAATGCGGTCGCACAAACCTCTGCCGTGACCGCCAAGTGATTGGTGTCTCGTGTGAAGACTATCGCCGCCAAGGCGCATTCGCAGAGCTACTCAGCTTACCTCAACACGTCCTATTCAAGATTCCTGACGGTGTCACTTTCGAGCAAGCCGCGTTTGGCGAGCCGTTGGCGGTCGCGATGCACGCAGTGAATCGAGTCAATCTAAAGGGCGGTGAAAGATCCCTCGTAATCGGTGCCGGCCTAATTGGTTTACTGGTCGTTCAGGTGCTCAAGCAACAGGGCGCTAGTCACGTGTTTGTTTCTGACTTGGACGACAATCGAATTGAATTAGCAAAGCAGCTGGGTGCGGACGAAGGGTGGAATGCGGCCAACGAAGACATCGTTCAACAGATCCAACGTGCGACCGACGGCTTAGGCGCTGACGTCGTGATCGAATGTGTAGGTGCCGGCCCCACGATCGGACAAGCCGTCGATTGCGTGCGCAGTGGCGGCGTGGTCGGATGCGTTGGAAATTTGGCAGCCAATGTCGAGCTGCCGTTGCAGCAAA
Source organism: uncultured Pirellulaceae bacterium (assembly GCA_964558755.1). Taxonomy (GTDB): domain Bacteria; phylum Planctomycetota; class Planctomycetia; order Pirellulales; family Pirellulaceae; genus Mariniblastus. Next base: position 8,352 of record CAZLFF010000059.1, on the reverse strand, counting down.
TGGTGACTCGCGAGATCGCCATGTTCGGCTCCTGCGCGTCCAGTGGCGAGTACGGTTCGGCGCTGGCAGCCGTGGCAGCGGGAGCCGTTCAAGTTGATCCGCTGATCAGTGCGGTCGCGGATTTAGACGAGGGAGGCGAATGGTTCCAAAAACTGTACGATGACGGGAACTTCAATTCGGACATGCTCAAAGTGATTTTGAAACCCAATCGCTGATAGGCACAGACACTTCTTTCATTTTTGAACCGTACGACTGGACGATAAGAAAACAATGGCTGGACCGGCAAGCTCAAATCTAAAGGAACAAGTTGCGCTGGTCACGGGAGCCAGTCGCGGGCTGGGGCAGCACTTTGCCACCGTGCTGGCGGCAGCCGGATGTCGCGTCATCATCACCAGCCGCACGGTTGACTCGCTAGATGCAACGTCGCAGTTGATCCGTGACGCGGGCGGGCAGTGCGAAGCCATTGAACTGGATGTTCGAAATTTCGACAGCATTCAAACGGCTAGCGATGACGCCCTATCGGCTTTTGGTAAGGTCGATATTCTCGTCAACAACGCCGGCTGCAATGTTCGCAAGCCAGCCGTCGAGGTTACTTGGGATGACTGGAACCTAGTTGTCGACACGAACCTACGCGGCAGTTTCTTTGTAGCCCAGGCGATCGCAAAACGAGCCATGATCCCGGCCGGTTACGGACGCATCATCAACATTGGCTCGGTGACCAGTGTGTTTGGCTATGAAGGCTTGACGCCCTACGGAGCCAGTCGTGGCGGCACGAAACAGATGACGATGAGCCTAGCTGATGACTGGGGGCAACACGGAATCACCGTCAACTGCCTGGCCCCCGGTTGGTTCAAAACGGCTCAAAATGCCGTTATGTACGAGGACGCGGGTTGGGTCGAGTATCTATCGGAGCGAATTCCGATGGGGCGACCCGGGCGCGTCGATGATTTGGACGGCGCCTTGTTATTCTTAGCGAGCCCCGGCAGCCGTTATTACACAGGACAGACGATGCTGGTCGATGGTGGCATCACCGTTGGACGCACTCGGGCGTTGCCGAAAAAATAGTTGCTTCAGGAAACCGCTGATGATTCACTTTTTGGCTCAGGCGAGCACAACGGCAAGCGTGCCGTCAGTCGGCTATCTGCTGACCTGCGTTTTGGTCTCAATCGTCGTGCTATTTGCGATGATCATTTTCGCAAGAATCCACGCCTTCTTAGCCCTGATTTTCGTCAGCATCTTGCTGGCGTTGCTGTCCGGGATGGACTTACTAAGCATCGGGGACAGCATCAAGAATGGAATGGGGAACTCGCTGGGTTTCATTGCAACGGTGGTTGGGTTGGGAGCGATCTTTGGAAAAATCTTGGAGGCCTCCGGCGGTGCCGAAGCGATCGCTCAATCATTAATCCGTAAGTTCGGTGAAAAGCGATCGACTTGGGCGCTGACGGTGACCGGTTTCCTAATTTCTATCCCCGTGTTTTTAGATGTGGGACTGGTGCTCGTCGCGCCGCTGTTGTTCGCCCTCGCGCGAGACGCAAAACGATCGGTGTTGTACTTTGCGTTTCCACTGCTGGCTGGGATGGTGGTGACTCACGCCTGCATTCCGCCCACGCCCGGTCCGATCGCCGTGGCCGAACTCTTACAAGCAGAACTTGGACTGGTGATTTTGTTCGGTTTTATTGTCGGCTTGCCTACCGCGATTTTTTGCGGTCCGATGCTGGGTGTGTGGTTGTCCAAAACGATCGATCCTGCGGACCTACAGAATTTGGACGAACTGGTTTCAGCCAAAACGGCCGATCGATCGACCGATGAAGCCCCGGCGTTCGGCCTGATCGTAGCGATCATTGCACTGCCGTTGATATTGATGGTCTGCGGCAGCGTCGTCGACTCGATGCGTCGGGCAGAGACTCGGTCGGCAACCATTCAAGCGGCTGACGCTCAAGCCGCTAACGTTGAGTCAGTCGACAGCCAAGCGGAGGACGATCAACCGGTTGCGAAAACCGAATTGTTCTTCAATGCGGGTCCGTGGAAGGTTGTGTCGTTCCTTGGCCATCCGTTTGTCGCGTTGCTGCTTGCTACGTTTTTGGCATGGTATGTATTGGGGATCAAGCGAGGCTTTTCAGCGGCTCATTTGATGGAGTTGTCGACGGCTTCGCTTGCTCCGGCGGGCGTGATCATTTTGGTGACCGGTGCTGGCGGAGTTTTCAAAACCGTACTCAGTGATTCTGGCGCTGCTCAGGCGATGGCCCAGACACTGGTTGATTTGGATTTACCGCTATTGGTTTTGGCCTACGTGATCGCGGCGATCATCCGGGTGATCCAAGGTTCGGCGACCGTGGCGATGGTAACTTCGGCAGGCCTTTTAGCGGGGATCGTTGGTGGTTTGCCCGATCCCGTTTCGGCCAACGAGATGGCGCTGATCGTGCTTGCCATCGCCTTTGGTGCGTCGGTTTGTTCGCACCTGAACGACAGCGGGTTCTGGCTCGTCAGCCGTTACCTAGGCATGAGTGAACGACAGACATTTCGGACTTGGACGGTTTTGACAACTGCCGTTTCGGTGATCGGATTCGGAGTAACCTATTTGGTCGGCGAGCTGCTCTGATGCCCCTCTGTGTGGTGGCGTGGGTCACACGATGCCACACAAGCCGACCAAGGCCGCGAGCCGCCGTGGGCTAAAGCGGGTTGGCATGGCGAGGTAGCACGGATGTTCGGTTCCGTAAAACCGTCGCTTGTAGTCCGCGTGCCCCGCGACGTTGTAGTACCAGCGGTTCGCTTTTCGGCTCGCGAAGGTTTTCTCGAACAGCCAATGCGTCGTCCAACTGCTACGAAACGGCGAAGACGAGCGATCGCCCAAACTCGCCAGTGGTGACAGCCCAAGACTCAACTGCTCGACCGATTCTAATTGTAGCGTTTCAATAATATGCTTCATGATTGCCTGTTCGGCATACTGCGGCGCGGCGGGGTGCCGCCGTTTAAAGGCCGTCGCATAACCGATAATTTTTCCGTCGCGATAAAGCGGATCGAGAAAGACGAACGCCAGTAGCTGACCATCAGGATCACGCAGGAAGAATTTGCGCACGTCTGGTTCGTCGGTCAGCATGATCGGGCGGTTTAAGAAGCGAACCTCTTTCTGATTGATGACTCGAGTCTGCCGCCAAGCTTCAGAAATTTCCGCCACGCAGTCGGCGGTGACCTCGGCGAAAGATGCCTCGATGATCTGATAGCCACGTCGATCAATCCAATTGCCGGCGTATCGCAACCACTCCTTTTTCTTCCCCGCAAAATCGTAATCGGCCAAATTGAGTGTCGTGTCGATGCCCATCGTATTGATCCAGTAACCTCGCTCGTGCAAGATTTCGGCGATCGGCTGCGACACTTGGCAGAACATCGGCTTCCCGTGTGCTGCAATAAAGCGATCGATCAGTGCAGCGCCCTGCGACGGATCACAAACGGGATCGCCCAACACGCAATTGACTCGAAACCGACCTCGGTGAGCCAAGTATCCGCTGGCGTTACCAAAGTGAGTTAGCCGCGGCTGGACTGCGGTGGAGTATGCCATCGTGAACTGACCGTACCGTCGCAACGCAACCATTCGGTCGCTGAACGAAACGCCCGTTTCGTCAGCTTGAGCAACCTCATGGGCGGCCCAGTAGCTGGGCCCTTGCTGCTCACGTTTGGACTCGCCGATCTTCGGTGGCGCGGGCTGGCATCGCTTGGATAAGCGATTCGGCTGAGCACTGGGATTTGGATTGGATTGAACGACGGACACTCGGACTCCTTGATTGATTCACAATCGGGAGTCTACGGAAATTGGCGAGTTGCCCCAATAGAATTTTTGCTGACTAAATCACTCGGCCTGCAACCGCTGGCAAGCCGATCACTCAGATTTTTGCCCCAAGCAGTATAGGTATTCCTGCCGCCGGCCGGACGAGCGATCAGCCACCCGAGCGAAAATTTGGTCGTTGCTGACAGCCAATGATGCAAACGCTTCGTCGCCCAATTGGTTGACGGCCAATTTCTCAAGCTTTTTGGGGTTAGCTTTGAGCACCAAGGTGCGACCTTTTTCGTTCGTAAAGAAAATGGCGTCACCAACCGCCACGGGCGAGGCACTTTCTGGGCCTTCGAAACGATGCCGCCAAGCGACCTTGCCGTCTGCTGCGTTCCAGCAATAAATGATACCACCCTCGGCCTGTCCGTAGACGTGGCTGCCGACAACAATCAGCGATTGCTCGTAACATTTCACCGGTGTTGACCAACGCTTCTCGCCCGATCCATCAGCGTTGATCGCAAGCGTTTCTTTGGTCGGATAACCTCCGCTAGCGAACACGCCGTTGGTGGACTCGTCCCAAACCATGGTGCCGCAAGACACGTCCCACGAGACCGGGCACTTCCATCGCTCCTGCCCAGTTTGCGGGTCGTACGAAGCGATGTGATTGAGGCCACTAAGCAAAACCTGCAAGCTCCCACCGATATCTGCCACGACGGGCGTCGAGTAACTGGTTTTCATTCCTTGTTGAGATTGATAGCCGGCCGGCAGTTTTCGTGGAACTCGCCATTTCTCTTCTCCGGTCGCCGCAACATAGGCAACCATTCCCCCCTGTGATTTGTTTTCGTTGTTTACGATCACCAAATCGCCGGCCACAACCGGAGACGCGCCGTACCCAAACGCATGGTCGGGGCGGTAGGGGCCGACCTTCTGTTTCCACACCGCGTTCCCCTGAAAATTCAGAGCGATCGCGTGAATCGCATCGTGATGGTTAAAAACAGCAATGACATGATTGCCGACAATCGCAACGGTTGCCGACGCATGCGTATTCTTGGCGTGGATTTTTCTTGGTAGCCCACCGGTGTTACACACCGTGGCCCAAAGCTGATCGCCACGGGCTTGATCGAGGCACAAAACCGACTGAGTCCCTGCATCTTCGTCGGCGGTCGCTAAGTAGATTCGGCCGTTGTGGATCATTGGGGACGAATGCCCGCGGCCGGGGATCTTCACTTTCCAAACAACGTTTTCAGAATTGCTCCACGTTAACGGAACCGAGTTCGAGGCTGGAGCAACACCGTTTCCCGTTGGTCCACGCCAACGCGCCCAATCGGCGTTCGCTTGCGCACTATCGTTTTGAGCGGATGCAACATTTGAACCAAACGTGATCGTGCCGACGATCGCTGCTACGCCTAGTGAGATCTTCCCAATCAATCGACCAAAGTGCATCATCATTCGCTCCATCTCACCAGTGAGTCATCGTTAACTAAGACTGTCGCCGTACGCATTCTAGCGGCCGTTACCGGAGAAGTTGAATCCGGGGTGGGGTTTCGCTTCCTTGACAGCGCACGCACAACCACCTTCTCAACAACACCACCTCCCAAGCACCAGCGACGACGGCCAACCAAATGACTCGACGACCTCTGAACTTACTCCTTCAGTTCCGCGTTCCAGTACGCGTCGCTGATGAACTTGGACCAGCTTTCGTACCGCGACGTGTGCTGGCTGTAGATCGGGTTCCAATTGGGTTGAGCGGGTGTCTTGAGTAGTTTCATCCCCGATGACTTCAGCGTCCGATCCGCTTTGCTGTGATTGCAGCGAGTACACGCCAACACGCAGTTCTCCCACGTCGAACCACCACCGCGTGAGCGGGGTACCACGTGGTCAATCGACAGTTCGTCGGACTTGGGCTTGCGGCCGCAATATTGACACGTGTATCGATCTCGCTTGAACAGGTTACGGCGGCTGAACGCAACGGTCGTTGTCGGCAGTTTATTGAACTGCGTCAGCGTGATCACCTCAGGAACACGAAAGCGATTGCTGACACTGCGAATGCATGGTTGATCATCACCGGGTTCTAATGCCGCCCAGTCTTCCCAATCGTACAACTGATAATCAGCGGGATCGACGACCTTGGCCGTTTCGCTCCACACCATCACCAGCGCTCGCGCGACGGACGCAACGTTGACCGGCTGCCAGCTGCGGTTCAGGACCAGTGTCGGTCGCTGAAGCACTTGCGAGAACCCTTGTGAAACCATTGCGCATATTCCTCCGACGTTGCCTTGGGGTACGAATCGGTGCGATCAGAATAGTATGATCCAAACGTCACCCTGACGAAAGCTCAAGCGACATTGACTTCCTCGTTTCAACCAATAAGGAGTAGTTTTTGCTGAGCCATGTTCAATTTTTCATCAATTCTGGATCACACTTCACAAAAATTGTTCGCATCAAACCGAGCCCCGTCAAACTTGCTAAACGCCGGGTAGCGTCGGCCGCAGTGAACAAAGCAGTCCCCACAAGGTCTCGCTAACCGGTAAGATCGTCAATAAGCGGGCGTTTCCGAGCGTCAACCCAGCCCTGTACCGCTTCGAACAGACGGTCAATCCTATGAGCCGACCCCGCATTGCGTTACACTTTTGTGCTGCCATTGATTCACGCGACAGCCGTGATTCAGACCGTGTTTGTGACGTTTTCTATTGAGCCCATCATGCAATTTTTGCCACGACTACTTAGCTCGCTGCTAGTCTTGTTGGCCATCGCGGTCGCGGCGTTGTGGATTATGGGCGGCAAGAAACAAGACCATCAGACATCGATGGAATTCGATGTCTCGGCCGAGCAGATTTTTCCGTACTTGGTCCAACCTGAACGTATTCAACAGTGGTTCAGTGGGCTCATCGCAATCGATCCTTTCCTCGATGCGGCGGGTCAACCCCTCGAGACCGCGACTCAGCGAGTGCTTCAGGATGCGAAAGGTAAACGCACGACCTACCAAGATTCCGTGTTGCGATACACGATCAACCAAATGCTAGCCGTCAAGTCGCGCTCAGATCACGGTGACACGACCTGGGTTTATCAGCTAGAGCCCAGCGACGATGGTCGCACCAAGGTCACGCTCCGTGCGGTCACGTCCGCGTCAGGAATGGCGCGGCTGCTTGCTCCGTTGAATCAAAACGTTGCAATGAAGCAGATCGAAATCGATATCCGAGCGTTGAAAGACGTCGCCGAAAGCCAGCCTGCTCCTCCACTGCCGACTCCAGAACCTCCCGCCGCACCTGACGCGATAGACACCACCAGCGGCGGTTAGCCGATCACACGAGTCAACCGAACCGATCAGCGAAACTGATTCGATTTCTTCCGACGCGAATC
>CAZLFF010000059.1:0-1216 GCA_964558755.1 uncultured Pirellulaceae bacterium | reverse complement strand
CCCTGAAGCTGGGAGTGCAAGCAACCAATTCACTTACGAACGTGCATCCTGCTGAAGACACCTCCATGCCTGCTGATCTGCTTGACGGTAAAGCTCTAGCCAAATTGATTCAGTCCGAGACCAAATCATCGGTCGAAGCCTTTGTTAAGCAGCACGGCGTTACTCCGTGCTTGGCTGCCGTACTGGTCGGCGACGACCCGGCCAGCCAAGTCTACGTCCGCAACAAAGAGCGTGCTTGCGAACGAGTGGGAATTGACAGCCAGTTACATCGAATGCCGGCATCGTCGACCACCGATCAGTTACTGGCCAAAGTGGACGGGTTGAACAAAGACCCGAGCGTGCATGGAATCTTGGTTCAACTACCGCTGCCGGAAGGAATCGACGCGCGGCGAATTCTTGACGCGGTGTCGGTTAACAAAGATGTCGATGCGTTCCATCCGCACAACGTTGGGCTGATCTCGCAAGGTCGACCTCAGTTTTTACCCTGCACGCCACACGGCATCGTGCAAATGTTGGCCCGTGCGTCCATTCAGACCACGGGCAAGAATGTCGTTGTGCTTGGCCGCAGCGATATTGTTGGCAAGCCCATGGCGATGATGCTTTCCGGACGTGGGATCGGTCTGGGCGGGGACTTTGCCAACGCCACGGTCACCATCTGCCACAGCCGCACCGAGGACCTAGCCGCGATTACCTCCCAAGCGGACGTGTTGATTGCCGCGATCGGCCAACCAAAATTCGTAACGGCCGATATGATCAAGCCGGGTGCCGCGGTGATCGACGTGGGCATCAACCGAACCGACGACGGCTTGGTCGGAGACGTCGACTTCGACACGGTGAGTCAGATCGCGGGCCATATTACACCGGTTCCCGGCGGCGTCGGGCCGTTGACGGTAACGATGCTGCTGGAAAACACCCTGATGGCGGCAAAGCTGCAAGTCACAACTGCGTAGGTTCGCTTGTCGGAGCTCACCGACATTCAAACGCGTTAGAGCGAGTGCCTAAGCAATTTCGAAACGCTCAAAAACCTGCAAAGATGGGCGGTCCGCGAACGAACGACGGTTGGGCATCGACGAAATTGGACACCGAGCCCGACCTCGGTTTACACTGGTTCCTGTATTCGTTTTTTAACGCATCGATGTGCTCAGCCCATGACCGACAAACAGGACACCCAACAGTTGCGGCTAATCGTACTGGCGGTTCTGGCAGTCGCCTCCAT
>CAZLFF010000058.1:19784-20875 GCA_964558755.1 uncultured Pirellulaceae bacterium | reverse complement strand
TTTTTTGTACCCGGTTTCAATATCCGATCGGAATGGAAAAGATGAAATTTGATGAACTGCGGGCCGCGAATCGAAGTCGGCACCAAGAGTGGGCTGGCGGCGGTGAGCTGCCGCTGTCGTTTCGCGGTGTCGAGTTGGCGGGTGAGGTTGGGGAGGCGTGCAACGAAATCAAGAAGCTCGAGCGAAGCCGTCTTGGGATTCGAGGTGGAAAGAATGACATCCGACCGCTGGCTGATGAGTTGGCCGATGTGATCGTCTGCGTGGATTTGATCGCGATGGATTTGGGCATCGATCTATCCAAAGCCGTTCGCGACAAGTTCAACGCGACCAGCGAAAAGTACGATTTGACGACTCGTCTGCCGTAAGCCGTCCTTTGTCCCCTGCCCGAAATCAGCCGGCGACAGCTAGTTGCTGCCATCTATGCCGTAGAACAGTAAATGTTGCCACGGGAGTTTGTCGTAGCTGCGGACGAGCCGGAAGCCGTTGGCCGTTAGTTCTTTGTCGACTTGCTTCTTGCTCATCTTGTGCAGCGGTTTGATTGGGACGTCTGGGTCTTCCTTGCGATACTCGGCCAGGACAACGACGCCATCGGGCTTGAGCGAACGACGCATTGCAGCCAGCATTTGCTGCGGGTGCGAGAACTCGTGGTACACGTCCACCATTAGGATCATGTCGATCGACTTGGGTGGCAGGTGCGGATTATGGTAGCTGCCGAGAATCGGAATCACGTTCTCGATGCCCTGCTCTTCCATTCGCTCGCGTAGCAAGCTCAACATCTCGGGCTGAACATCGACGCCGACGACGATACCTCGTGGGCCGACCATTTTGGCTAAGGTCAACGTGTGAAACCCGTTGCCGCAGCCCATGTCGCAGATGGTCATGCCGCGACGCAAGCCAAGGTTGGCCAGCATCAGCGAGCACCGTTCTTCACGCTCACGCTCGTCGCGAATCAGCCACTCGGCCCCTTTGTAGTGCATGGTGCGGGCGATGCGACGGCCAAGATAGCTTTGCAGCGGTGGTGGTACGCTGGAGTCAGCATCGCTCTCATCGTCGCCAGCGTTTTGGGCAGCCGCTTGAGACTCGTCGATAAG
>CAZLFF010000058.1:0-19774 GCA_964558755.1 uncultured Pirellulaceae bacterium | reverse complement strand
TGGGCGGTGGCAATGCTCGTGGCCAGCAGTGTGAAAGCGAGTAAGTATGCAACACTTGCGAACTTCATGAGATTGGCTCTTGAGGAGTAGCAGAATTTGCCAAGGCCAAAGTCTAACATGGTTCTGATTGTCTCAGTGTGCGAGCGAGTTCTCGGGCTTGAAAGCGATTAGTTTCGGCAGCTACTCGGACATCGACGCGACGCGCCACCTTGATCCGAACATCCAGATCATACCGCCGATCAGGCAGATGTTCAGAGCAAGCGTGAATGCGGTGTAGCCGCCCAGATGCGTGAACCGCTGCCAGTAACCCGCTCCGCGAACCCCGTCGTAAATCTTGACGCCCGCGCTGGTCCAACCGTCGCTGATTGCCAGTGGGATGTTGGTCGCCGTTGCGAACGGACTGATCATCGTCGCGCTCTTTGCCATGGCGGTTGCTTGCGTTTCTGGAAAATACGTTTGGCCGAAGTAGTTGGCAGCCACGGGAGCCAAGTACAGCAGCAGAATGATGCTGTAAGTCACGATCAGGCTGGTCGTTGTCTTACGGAAGATCGTGGAGCAGAACAACGCGAGCGACGCTGTGGTCAGGCACGTCAGCACGAAAATGACCAAGTAGCCGAGCACCGACACGAAGTTCTCACGTAGGCCTTCTACCAAAACCGCTGCCAGGACCAGCGGCCATAGCAAGAATGCGGTGAGCACGCTGGATACTCTCAGGCCCGAAATCAGTTTGCCCCAAAGAATTTGCCAAGGGCTGATCGTGGTGGTTAGCAGTAGGTCCAAAGTCTGTCGTTCCCGCTCGCTCGTGACGCTTCCTGCCGAGAACACCGGGCCGATCAAAATGTTGAACAGTACAACGTAACTAATGTACCAACCTGCTTTTTCGGGCCAGACGAATAGGAACACCGCCATCAGGGGGATCGCCAGCAGCATGCTAATCTGGATTGCCAGCCGCAGCATCAGCGTGCCCTGTCCAAAGATCTCGCTGCGCATTTCTTTGTCGTAGATCGGGTTCGCATTGTCAGGGATTAGGCTGTTGCGAACCGGCGGCGCGAATAGACGGTCGGGGAATTGGTCTCGTTGGATCACCAACCCGATCGCGTTGCTGGCTTCGGTTTCCAGATCGACAACCTCTTTCCCCTCGCTGCCCACATCGGGTGGATAGAGCATGCGGGCGCTCACTAGGTAGAACAGCGTGATCGTGATCGCAGCGGCCACGCCGGGGATTACGGTGACGGCTAGCTTCAATCGAGCCTCGCCGAAGGAGCTGAGTGAACTCCAGAACAACACGGCGACCAGGGCGAGTGGCAGGATGAGTAAATAGGAAACGACCAAGGATGAGCTGGTCCGAGAAAAGAAACTGCCGCACGCAACGCTGATCATTCCGAAGGTAATCACGCTGGCGATCAGGGCCAGGTAGGCGGCCAGCACTTCGTACAGTGAGACTCCTCCAAGCGGCAGGCACAGCATCACGATCGGTAGCGAGGCAAAAATCAGGATGGCCAAATGAGTCAGCGCGGCAACCAGTTTGCCCATGACGATTGATTCAGGCCGAATGGGGCTGGCCAGCAGCATTTCATAAGTCATCCGCTCTTTCTCGCCCGAGATCGCACCGGCGGCAAAGCTGGGGGCCATTAGCGAGGCGAGGATGTATTGCCCCAGAAAAAACAAATCGACAAGTTGGCTGGTCGAACCCGACCGATCGGTCAGGTCCAATCGAATGTTATCCTGCGGCCACGCCAAGTAAACAACCGCAGCCAGCGACACCTGATACAGCAACAGCAGCACAAACGCCCGCGGCATGCGGAGATTAACGAGCAGTTCGCGTTGTAATACTGGGTTCTCTAGCACGGTTTCAGACTTTCTGAAGTGGAGAGAGGTTTTCGGTGTGTGGTGTTCGGTCTTAGTTTAGAGATTTGATTAGGCCGGTAAGCATTTTTGATATCCCTTTGGCTTCGTGAAGTAAGCTCTCAAAAATGACATCTGGAACGAGCCCGATTCTTTTTGCGATGTAAAGCTGTGTTCGGAGCTCGGCTGCTGAGCCGGCCGCAATTCTCAAGAATCGCATGAAGTCCTTTCCACCTCGCTCGCTGCCTTCGGCAATGTTCGAGGCAATAGAAACCGAGCAGCGTTCCATTTGGGTCTCAAGGCCGTAGTCTTTCCAATCTTTGGTTAGCCCGTAAACCGATACGGCAAGTTGGCACGCTCGCTCTCAAACTTCAAGGTCTTCAAACGACTTGTAGGCCACACCGCCCTCGACCGAAAACCGAAAATTTCACACCGAAAACCATTGGCCCTGTAAACTTTCGCCTAGTACGCCCTCGGCGTCACTCTCGCCTGCACGCGTCCCGGTAGTCCTTGGATTCGTAGGAACCCTTCGGCGTCGTCCTGGTTGTAGCTGCCGCCGCCTTCCATCGTTGCGATCTCCTCGTCGTACAGATTGTTGGGGCTTGAGCGTTTGGAGACGATGATGTTTCCTTTGTACAGCTCTAGCGTCACGCTGCCCGTGACATTCTTTTGAGCCACCTCGTTAAAGGCCAGCAGCGAATCGAACTTCGGACAGAACCAGAAACCGTAGTAGACCATCTCTGCGACCTCTGGAGCCAACCGATCACGCAGGTGCATCAGATCGCGGTCCATCGTCAGCTGTTCGACGTAGCGGTGGGCGTCGTACAATACCGTCATGCCGGGCGATTCGTACACGCCGCGACTCTTCATTCCCACAAAACGGTTTTCGACCATGTCGATACGACCGATGCCGTTACGGCCACCGATCTCGTTCAGCGTTTCAACGACCGCGAGAGCTGAGAGCTTCTTGCCGTTGACGGCGACGGGCACACCCGATTCGAAATCGATGGTAACCTCTTCGCTCTTGTCTGGAGCTTCTTGTGGTGAAACGCCCATTCCGAAATCAACAAGCGACACGCCGTTGACATCCAGTTCCTCCAGCTTGCCCGCCTCGTAGCTAATGTGCAAACAGTTTTCGTCACTGCTGTACGGCTTGGACTTGGACGCTTTGACTGGGATGTTTCGGTCCTCACAGTACTTGATCAGTTCGGTGCGGCCCGGGAACGCGTCGCGGAATTTTTTGATTCGCCACGGAGCAATCATTTCAACGTTTGCCTCGAGCGCCTCGGCGGCCAGCTGGAAACGACACTGATCGTTCCCCTTTCCAGTCGCGCCATGCGCGTAGGCCGTGGCGCCGACTTCTTTGGCGACTTGTAGCATGACTTTGGAGATCAGCGGTCGCGCGATCGAGGTGCCCAGTAGGTAAGGCCCTTCGTATTTTGCTTGCCATGCGAGAACCGGGAATGCGTAGTCGCGGCATAGTTCCTCGCGGACGTCGACGATCCGCGCCGAGGCGGCACCGGCGTTGGTGGCTTTGTCGAGCACTTCTTGGCGATCTTCCCCGGGTTGGCCCAGATCCACGTAAACCGCATGGACCTCGTAGCCTTCGTCCATCAGCCAGCCCAAGATTACCGAGGTATCCAGTCCGCCAGAATACGCTAACACGCAACTCTTCTTCATTTCGTCGATCTCGTCATTAATAGGTTTCTAGTCGCCGCCGGTTCTCAGCTGTCCTGCCGCGCGGCCCACATTGTAGTTGAAGTGATGTCAGTTTAACATCGGCGAGAGCAACCTAAGTTCCAAGTTGTCGAAAGCAATCGATGGTTAACAAACATCAGTTTCAAATGCTGGCCAAAGCGTTTCGAGCCGGTAAGATTAGTTTGAGCGAGTTCACCGAGCAGGCGTACAATCCTCCGACGGAACAGCAAAAGAACCCGCCGGATCTGGCGGCCAATGAGTCGAATGAGCGGGACGTGGTGAGTGATTCGGTTTCGTCCGACCCGCACGCTTGAGGCCGACGGTTGCCCTGGGCCAGCGCGGCTAACCACGCGGCGACGACCTTCATCATCCACATGGAGCGGTCATGAGTCCCAACGTAACGCTGCCAACACGTGAGGTTGAATCGCACAAGGGTGACTTTGGGCGAGTTCTAATGATCGGCGGCAGCCGCGGCATGTCGGGCGCGATCGCATTGTCGGGCATCGCGGCGCTGCGATCGGGTTCCGGGCTGTTGAAGATCGCAACGCCCGAATCGATTCAACAATCGGTTGCCAGCTTTAGTCCGTGCTTGATGACCGTCGGTATCGAGTCAAAAAAAGGGCGCTTTTGTGCTTCTGCGATCGATCAGCTGCTCGAAGCTGCCGAGTGGGCGGATGTTGTCGCGATCGGTCCGGGGATGGGGCGACACAAATCGTTGGAGTCATTGGTCGAGCACTTGTATAGCGAACTCCCGCAGCCGTTGGTCGTGGATGCCGACGCGTTGAATCTGTTGGCTGATAGTGACGCGGCGTTGGCTGAGCACAAAGGCTTGCGAGTGTTAACGCCTCATCAGGGTGAGTTTCAGCGTTTGCAAGAATGTAAAGTCACCGATCGTGAAACACTGGCGAACCTTGCCGTCGAGATGGCATTCGAAGCGCAGGTGACCGTGGTGTTGAAGGGGCATCGTACGCTTGTGACCGACGGCAACGAGCGGTTCCTTAATAAAACAGGTAACCCCGGCATGGCGACCGGAGGTTCGGGCGATGTGCTGACGGGTATCATTGCATCCTTGGTCGGGCAAGGGTTGGAGCCCTTCGAGGCTAGTCGGCTGGGCGTTCATTTGCACGGTGCCGCGGGGGACATTGCAGCGGAAGCCGTCGGCCAAACGTCCCTGATCGCGACCGACTTGATCGAATCACTTCCCGAAGCGTTCAAGCAATACGGTGCGTAACGTCGTTGTTACGGGGGTCGCTGGCTTTCATGATCCGAATGCCCGAGGTCCCGCTCCGGGTCGATCACGTCTCGGACGCGTTGCTTGAGGACCTTGGCTTCAGGGAAGCCACCATCGGTTTTGCGGTCCCAGACAAGTTTTTCGTTGGCAAAAACTTGGAACTGTCCCGACTCGCCGGGAATTAAAGCGACCTCGCCGACCGTCTGCTCAAACGTCGACAGTAATTCTTGTGCCAACCAAGCGGCACGCAGCAGCCAGCGGCATTTGGTGCAGTAACGAATTTCGATTCTGGGGTGAGGCATCGAACTGTTGATAAAATCGGGACTTTGGTGGCGGCCGGTTCGTAGTGACCGGATTCATCCGGTCCTGCCAAAGCACGCGCACTAAGAATCGAACCGCATGAATGCGGTTACTACGAGCCAAAAGAATAGAGGCAGCTCAAGTGGAAGGGAAGACTGCGGTAACAGAACTTCCCTCCCACTCTCGCCTCTGGCGACCCCAATTGCCTGATCGAAAAATAGGTGAGGTACGTGCGTCGTAGGTAGGTATTGGCGGGTCGCTTTGCTGCGGTCAAGTTTCAGGATAAGTTTGAAATCGAGCAGCCTTCGTCGGAGCACATCTGAAAGATAGGTCAACTTTCTGGCCAAGGCGGTCTTCTTTTCGAGTTTCTCCGAAATTCTCAGGCGTTGATTTTTTACAACATCGGCTTGCTAACACCGGGTTGGATGCCGATGACTGACTTGCCACAAACAGCGGTGTGAGTAAGCGGCGGATTCCTGACTGATGCGTCTGGGAAACTTTGGAGTGTATCGAATCGTTTTGGTGAAATTTGCTGGAGACACATGCCAATCTTTGATAATCTGGTACCAGAGTTTTGGGAATTATTCTGCCGATTCAGTCGCTGCCCCAGTGAGGTCATTTAATGTTCGATTCCTTCTCCGTTTTATCGAAGCATTCGCAGAACTCAACGCGCCGCCGTTCGGCGAAAGTTCCTCGGCTGCGATTTGAACCGCTGGAGGATCGTCGCATGTTGGCGACGTTTACTGTGACTAGTAATGTTGACGGTCCGGTAGCGGCGCCCGGGGATCTGCCCGGCAGTTTGCGTCAAGCCATTTTTGATGCCAACGCGACCCCTGGTGCGGACTTGATCACGTTTGACACCAGCGTGTTCACCGGCGGCGATGAGAGCCTGATTCGCTTAACGGCTGGCGAGTTGGAGATCACCGAATCACTAACGCTCGACGCATCACTGAGCATCGGAGTCACGATCACGGGCGATGCCAACGGTGACGACTTAACACTCGCTGGTGGTATCACGGACGTGATCGCCAGTTTCGGCGGTACCGCTGGAGCGCCTGACGACCTGCTGGACGACAATTCACGCGTGTTGAATTTCGTCGCGGATTCAGGCGAGTTGGCCATACGGGGTTTGACCATCACGGGCGGACACACGATGGACAGAGATGGCCAGGGTGGCGGTATTCGATCGATCGCTAGGCCAGGTTTGGTGACTCTGGCCGACAGCACAGTGAGTGGCAACAGCACGACGGGAGCTAATGCTGGTGGTGGAGGGGTCTTCGCCTACGACGGCGCGGTGACGTTGACCAACAGCACGGTCGCTGGAAATTCGACCACGGGCTCAAATGCGGCTGGCGGTGGGGTTATGTCACAGCATGGCCACGTCAGGTTGTTTAACAGCACGGTTTCTGGGAACAGCACCAGCGGAGACGACGCACGTGGTGGCGGAATTTACTCTCGGTTAGTAACGCTAAATAGCAGCACGGTTTCTGCCAATGGTACGTCGGGACAATTAGCAGCAGGTGGCGGGATTTTTGGTGGCGAAAATTTTAGGGCCGATGGGGCAGCAACGGTAACGTTGACTGACAGCTTGGTAGCAGGGAACAGTACCGGTGGAGATTCCGCATATGGTGGCGGGATCTACACTGGCTATGGCTTGACCATGTCCGGCAGCACGATTTCGGGGAACATGACGACCGGTGAAAATGCAAGCGGCGGTGGAGTCTCTGCTCGTTTCGGTTCTGTCTTGTTGACCAATAGCACGGTATCCGCAAACAACGCGGGCTTCGGCGATGCTTTCAGTTATAGCTCCGCGAGTGGTGGTGGAATTCACTCAATCGAAAGCTCGCTAACGTTGAGTAACAGCGAGGTTAGCGGGAATACGGCGAGTTCGGCTGGTGGCGGGATCCACTCAGATCAGGGCACTGTGACGCTGGTCAACGGCACCTTGGTTCTTGAAAATACGAGTGGCCGATATGGCGGTGGCGTTTTCTCGAACAGAGCGGATGTGACGGTGACCAATAGCACGGTGTCCGGAAACCTCGGTGGCGGAATCGGTGCTCGTGATGGCATCGTGAGAGTGACCAACAGCGAGGTTTCTAACAACTCGAGCAGGCATGGTGGCGGGATCTATTCAGAGGCTGGCTCTATCACGTTGACCAACAGTACCGTCTCTGGAAATTCGAGTTTTCGGGGTGGTGGGCTCTTTTTGAACCGTAGCCAGTTGGCGATGGTCAACAGCACCGTTTCTGGGAACAGCACGTCGGGAGAAGACGGGGCTGGCGGCGGGGTCTTTGCCCAGGACAGCGCTGTGAGTCTGACCAACAGTGCGGTCATCGGGAATACGACAATGGGCTCGAGGGCCAGCGGTGGTGGAATCTCATCAGACCGTGTCGTGACGTTGACCCATAGCGTCGTATCTGGAAACACCACGATCGGTATGGAAGCCAGTGGCGGTGGAATCTGGGCTCGCGACGCCGTGACGTTGGTTGGTAGCTCGGTTTCTGGAAATGGGGCACTAGGATTAAACGCGGATGGCGGTGGAATCTATTCACCTAGTGTCAGTTTGACCAACAGCACGGTCGGCGAAAACACGGCGGGCGGGATTGGCGGTGGAGTTCGTGCTGTCTTTGCTTCGTTGATTGACAGTTCGGTCTTGGCGAACACGGCTCGCGGAAGTGGCGGTGGCATCTTCGCTTCCGGCACCGTTGATTTGACCAACAGTACCGTTTCTGGGAACGCGACGACCGGTGATTTTGCCAGAGGTGGCGGTCTTTTGGCCGACGAAGACATTCGTTTGGCAAACAGCACGGTCTCTGGGAATACGACGACGGGCCGAGGCGCGGATGGTGGCGGAGTGTTTGCGAATGGTTCTGTGGCATTGATCAACAGTACCGTCAGCGGAAATATAGCGGCGGGCCAGTACGCAGGTGGCGGCGGCGTGTTCGCAGGGTTTGGTGAAGTCGTGGTGACCAACAGCACGATCGCTGGGAACATTGCTGGCGGGGAAGGTGGGGGAATTGTTCAGTCCTTAAATAGCGATAATTCTTCGTTGACGATTCACAACTCCATCATTGCCGGAAATCTAGACAATGACACGGCTTCAGATTTTAAATCTCCTTTCGGCGTGTTGACGGTGCAGAACAGCATTGTGGGTGACACGACTGGCACGACACTGACTGCTGGAAACAACAATCAGTTAGACGTCGACTTCAAAACCGTCCTCGAGACCGAAATGGGAATCGGGGCCATCGTTCCCAAATTGGCCGATAATGGTGGCTCCGTTCAGACGATTGCGTTGTTGGCCGGTAGTCCGGCGATCGACGCGGGGGATAACGAGTTGGCTGTTGATACCGATGGCAGCCCGCTATTAACCGATCAACGTGGCGCTGGGTTTGATCGGATTGTCTTAGGCACGGTGGATATCGGAGCGTTCGAGATCGACCAGGTTCCTGCGACAGCTCCGGTGATTACAAATGTTACTCGTGATGAAGGCGGCGTGCTGGATCGCCCCGATACCATCACCGCCTTCACGGTTACGTTCGATCAGGACGTTGTCGTAGACGTCAATGACCTGACAATCGCCAACGACACGCTGGGGCTATCCGTAGATACAGCAGGCGTCGGATTCGAATACGATTCTGACAGTAGCACGGCTACTTGGAGCTTCGGTCCGCTATCGCTGGAGCCAGGCTTTTACAACTTTGAACTATCCAGCGAAATTAGCGGTGTGGCCGGTGGCTTAACGCTTCAAGGTAACGGTAACGGCGACGGGATGGGCGGCGATATCCTTAGCGAGCCTGTTTACGTCGCCCTGCCCGGTGACATAAATTTGGATGGAGTGGTCGATGTGCTCAATGATGCCGCCGAGCTAGTCAATAACTTGGGCGAGTCCTCAAACGCCGTTTGGGCGTTGGGAGATCTCAATGCGGACGGATCGGTCAACGTGTTGGGCGACGCCTTGATTCTGGTCAATAATCTCGGACGAGACGTGCGGGCGACTGCAACATCTGTTTTTAACCTTTCTGCGATTTCAGATGATTCTTCAACCCGTTCGACTAATGCGCTAGGGCTGATCGACACTGGTTTTGCCCGTGACGAATCAACAGACGAGGATTCTCAAGAAAGAAAACTTGAAACCGTTGTTTCCAAAACGCCAACCCTTTCTGGGAATCAATTGATTGACAGTGCTTTCGCTTCCGACGATTGGATCATTTGATTCGCTCTGCGGTTTCCTGAGCGACCGTGAGTTCGAACTGAAACCCGTAGGCGGTTCGAAAATCGACCCTGATTGGCTCTTGCAAATGCAAACACGGATCGGAATTTGGCGAAATGGATTTGTCGCTAACGGCGATGGAGATCGCACCTTCGCGTGTCGTCTCGAACTCTTCCGACTGCACTTTTTTGTCGGAGGGTCGCGTGGAACCTTTAGCGTGATATCGAATTGGGTAAAACGAGGCGTTGCTACTTGCGGCGAACGCCCGTTGACGCGACCAAACCCAGCAGCAGCAGTGCGAACGAGTTTGGTTCGGGCGTTGCTTGAAGACTCGCAACCGCGAGTTCCGCATCAAGCCGACCAAATCCACTAAGGTTGTCAAAACCCGGGGATTCAATGTCGACCGTCGCGTCAAAAAGGATCTCATAGACATCACTTGGAGTCAGTGCAATGTCCAAAGAGTACGCTTGCTCAAGCAGCAACGCTGCCACAGCGGCAACGTGGGGGGCGGCGGCAGAGGTTCCGAAAAAATTCGGAAAGCCATTGCGTTCAACATCGGTGGCCAGACCAGCTGGAAAGAAAGTCGTGTCAACTCCGTCGATGCCAGTGATCAAGGGAGTTGCTCGGAACTCAGGCTCGGCCAACGGATTGCCATTTTCATCGAATAAGATCGTCGTTGGACCCTCGGAGCTAAAACGCTCGACGTCATCCAATCCCGGTTCCGCATAGAACTGAGCAGCAACCGAGACGGCTCCTTTGGCTGCGTTGTGCCCGTGGATCGTCGGAGAATCAGTGTCGTTGTCATCGATAATGTCGCGACCGAATACTTCGATGCTAAGTAGCTTTGCAGCTTCACCGGCCACTCGATCCACTGCAATCCCGACTTCAAGCGGGAAGTCAAACGGATTGATGACACCGCCAAACTCGAATGCGTCCGCACCAGCCAACTGATTTTGGTTCTCTTCAATTACGGCATTGATGCCTTCCGCCTCGTTGCTGACCACAAACAATAAGGCAAGATCCGTTGTCGGATTACCCGCCACCGACGGATATGGGTCTTCCCACCAAAGGGTTGCTCGGAAGTCTTCGCCGGGATTGAGGGTTCCC
Organism: uncultured Pirellulaceae bacterium; assembly: GCA_964558755.1. Classification (GTDB taxonomy): domain Bacteria; phylum Planctomycetota; class Planctomycetia; order Pirellulales; family Pirellulaceae; genus Mariniblastus. Next base: position 9,380 of record CAZLFF010000058.1, on the reverse strand, counting down.
AAATCCAAAATTTGGTCGACCTCTCCCTCAGCATTGAAATCATTAAGGTCGTTAAAACCGACGGCGGGATTCGAACTGGTGTGAATTCCCTCAAAAGCGTTGTTGCTGTTGTTGCCGGCACTTGAAAAATACGAAATGCCCGCAGCAAACGCTTCATCAACCGCACGAGCTGCCGCTCCGTCTTGGTACTTTGCCGCGTTCAAGATCGCAACATCGTCGATAATGATGTCGGCTCCCGCCAAGCGCAACGCATCAATCGCGTTGGCAACCGTGGTACTGGGAGCAGAACCGATCCCGCCGGAATTGTTGAACGCGGAATGGAATAGAATCTCGGCTCCCGGTGCCAGATCATGGATCAGTTCGATCATTGCTCGGCCCTCGTCAGTCCCCGATGCAGAATCTCTGACGACGTTGACCGGAGTCGAAAAACCGTTTGGATTGGAAATGCCTGGCAAGTCTCCGGATGAGATGCCGCTCGCCTCGCCGCCAAGAGCATTAAAGGAGTCGGAGATCACCCCGATCTTGATGCCGGTACCGTCGACACCAAAATTCGTTCTAGTGGAACTGACGTTCATCACTCCATCAGCCTGACTGGTGGCGTCCCCAATCCAATTGATTGTTGGACTGTGATCCGCGAAGAAGGGGCTATTCGGATCTGAGCCACTGAATACATCTACCGCAGACCAGTTCGTTGTTTCAAAATCCTCGGCGCTGGCAAGTTGGACGCAAAGAAGCGTCACTAAAAAGGGCAGCGCGGCGGGCACACAAGTCAAGCAGAAGCGATAGTTTTTATTGAACACGATGTTTAACAATTATTCCTCTTCGATATGCTTCGCCTAGCCAACGGAGTCTTCGATTGGCAGCAATGTTAGTTCAGAGTCAGCCTTTGAGTGGCAACACGCGCGTTATCTTGGCGGTGCTGACGAAAGCTCGTACCGTAAGCAACTGGTTGCTAGTAACGCGAAGTCCACCTTAACCTAAATCAGTCGGTTCAGTCCCGTTTTTCTACGAGATCTTTCCACGGATCGAAAGTCGACCTTCGCTGCATTTCGCTTCACGAAGTCTCACAGTTTTTGATGGCTGCGAATGAGCCTGCGGAGCCATCGGTAGCGCAGAACCATGCGCGAGCAAAGGCTGGCTAACTGCCCTTTTTGAACGCTAGGCCACGACCACCGAGTTCGTTTGATGTGAAATAGCTCACCGATCTACGGCGAAATACCAGCTGCCGGTTCCGATCTCGCGGTTGTGAAAACCAACTTGTATTTCCAACAGGCCGCAGCATTGATTGTCTCGGCTCACAAATCGGGGCGGTTTCCGTCTTGATCGCTTGTTGCTCGTTAGTTTGAGGATAAGGCTTGTTGTTTGGAGGGCTGGTAGGCAGGTTTTCGACGATTTATTTGTAAAAAACAGTAATTTAGGTTTGAAAGGGGAGCGAATGAATCGCGGAACCTCGACCAGTAAAACCGTTGTCGGTAGACTTGAGTTTCGCGGTCCATGAACAGTGAGACTGCGGTCTTGCGAAGACGAGCTCGCAAAGAAATCAAAGCCGCCGAACTTAGACGAGACCCGTTCTAACAGCATGGGAAATATCCAATACCAATACGACGTCATTGTCGTCGGCGCGGGCCACGCCGGCACCGAAGCCGCTGCTGCCTCCGCTCGGCTGGGCGCGCACACGGCTTTGATTACGACGAACTTGGACACCGTCGGTCAAATGAGCTGTAACCCGGCGATCGGCGGTGTTGCCAAGGGCCACATCGTGCGCGAAATCGATGCGTTGGGTGGGCTGATGGGCCAAGCGATCGATGCGACCGGCATTCAGTTTCGAATGCTGAACCTGCGCAAAGGCCCGGCCATGCACAGTCCGCGGGCACAGGCTGACAAAAAGGGCTATCAAAACTGGATCAAGGGCGCGATTGAGTTACAGCCGAATTTAGAACTGCGACAGGAGGTGGTCCTGGACCTGATCGACGAACTCGTGGACGGTCGGCCAACGATCCGCGGCGTTCGCTGCCGAGGTGACGTAGACTACATGGCACCGGTTGTCATTCTTACCACCGGCACGTTTTTGTCAGCCTTGATGCATACTGGCGAAGCAAAAACGGCCGGCGGCCGCGCGGGTGAAGGAACCACCACGGGCATCAGCGCGGCGTTGAAGCGACTGGGGTTCGAAACCGAACGCTTCAAAACCGGTACGCCACCGCGTTTGAACAGCCGCACGATCGATTACTCAAAAACAGAGATTCAACCGGGCGACGAGACGCCTCAGCCGTTTTCGTATCTAAGCGATAACTTTTCAGTCGAGCAAGTTCCGTGTTGGATCACGTGGACCAACCCCGAGGTTCATCAGCTGATTCAAGACAACCTCCACCGAGCCCCGATGTACAGCGGGCAGATTCAAGGCAGCGGGCCGCGTTACTGTCCTTCGATCGAGGACAAGATCGTCAAGTTTGCCGACAAGGACAAGCACCAGCTGTTTCTCGAACCCGAGGGCCGCGACACGCAAGAAGTTTACGTCAACGGAGTCTCAACGAGTTTGCCTCGCGATGTGCAGGATCAAATGTTCAAGCTGATCCCGGGCTTGGAAAATGCTCAGATCATGCGATACGGATACGCCGTCGAGTACGATTTCTGCCCGCCCAGCCAGTTGCGACCGACGCTAGAAACACGATCGGTCGATGGTCTGTACTTCGCGGGTCAACTAAACGGAACAACAGGCTACGAAGAAGCCGGCGCGCAGGGCTTGCTGGCGGGGGCCAACGCGGCGTTGAAGTTACAGGGCGAGGGGAAAACGCTGGTGCTCGATCGCGATCAGGCGTACACCGGCGTGCTGGTGGACGATCTTGTGACCAACAGCGTTGACGAACCCTACCGCATGTTCACCAGCCGCGCGGAATACCGGTTGCTGCTGCGGCAGGACAATGCCGATCGCCGCTTGACTCGTCAGGCCCACGAGTTGGGCTTGGTGGATCAAGCTCGCTACGATCGTCTGGTTCAAAAAGAAGCAGAGATTGATCGCGTAATGAAGTTGTTGGATGAAACCAAGCACGACGGCGCGACGCTCCATCGAATGCTCAAGCGTACCGAATGCAAATGGGAAGAATTAGTCGCAGTTTGTCCGGAATTGGGCGCGATCGACAAGCAAGTGGAAGACCAAGTCGTTTTCGACGTAAAGTACTCGGGGTACGTGAACCGACAGCAGGCAACGATCGAGAAGCACAAACGCTTGAAGGATAAGCGGATTCCCGACCACTTTGATTACCAGAGTCTCTCCCACCTGCGCAAAGAAGCCAAGGAAAAGCTAACTCGCTTTCGACCTGCGAGTCTGGATCAGGCTCAGCGCATCAGCGGCATCACGCCCGCCGACATCGCGATGGTGATGCTGCATCTGGAAAATAAGGTTTAGAGCCCTGACACCGAAGATTGAGATCCAGCCGTTTTAGCGTGAGCTACGCATTTCTACCCTGCGATGCAGTCCGCTCTTCTGGTGAGGATGATTCTTCTGGTGAGGATGATCTTTATGGGCACGCTTTGGTCACTCCGGTGCCCGCGCTTGCGGTTTAGCGCCGCTTCCTACGATCAGCCGACATTGGACTGCGAAAACGCTCGGATTCGGGCAAAACGGCGAAACATTCACTTGGCCCCGATTACCCCCGCGACGTAAGTAACCTAATCGAAGCGGTTTACGTCGTTTGGATTCATGTTGACCGACTTCGCAGTTTAGATATAATCCGGCACGTTGGCAAAATCGGCAAGGCTGGCTGGTGGTGCCGGTTGGAGTGTTGCCGTAGTTTGCGACGGAGCCGTGTTTTAAGCGATTTGCAAGAGTATGGTTCCGAAGACGGAATCGTTCGCATTCAACAGCTGAAGATCGAGACGCGATCTTCGGGGCAGCCAACAGCTGAGCAACTGAAATCAAACACTTCGGTAAGGCGCAGCGGACGCATGGTTCGTTGTCCTCGGTAACCTAGGGAGAGGGACGATTCTGATGAGTGCAAAGACAGTTTTTACGACTGGCGAGGCGGCCAAGATTTGCAAGGTCAGCCAGCAGACGATCATTCGCTGTTTCGACAACGGCAGTTTGAAAGGCTTCCGAGTTCCTGGCAGCCGATTCCGTCGCATTCCGCGTGAGCAGCTGTACACCTTCATGAAGGAAAACGGCATTCCCACCGAAGCGCTCGAGAGCGGTAAGCGGAAAATCCTGTTGGTCGATGACGACGAGGATTTGGTGGACTTGATGCAAGACGCGTTCGCGCAGGACGGTCGGTTTGACATTAAAACCGCCAACAACGGTTTCGGTGCGGGCATGTTGGTCAAGGAGTTCCGTCCCGACTTGGTCGTTCTCGACGTGATGCTACCGGATATCAACGGTAAAGAAGTCTGCCAGCGAGTTCGCAACGACCCGACGATGAAGTCGGTAAAGATTATTTGCATCAGTGGTATGGTCGAGCAAAGCAAAATCGCCGACCTACGTGCCGCGGGAGCAGATGACTTCATGAACAAACCGTTCTCGGTCGAAGACTTGGTCAAGCGAGGCTGTGAGATGCTGGAGATGGAAGCCACGCCCAACGGTTAAATTGGCTTTCCGTCGGGCAATGGCGAGTCCTTGGTTGGCTCTTCGCTCCCGATCCGTCCGAACAATCTGTCATCCTTTATCTACCCCGCGACCCCCTCGATGTTGCTGCTTCCTCCCATCGAATGGTCTTCGCAGGCTCCTCCGGTGACCGTCCAACTACCTTGCCCTGCCGAAGACTGGTTGGACTTGGCAACGGATCGTGAGCCGGTTGTCGCGCGGGTTTTGCGTTTCAATCCAGCCGTATTTTTAACGGCTTGCGAAGGTTACTTCTTTGCCAACGGCGAAGTGGTTGGCTGCTGGCGGGACTTACTATGTTGGAGCCGCCATCATTTAGTTTTAGCGATCGATGTGGCCCAAGCTCATGGTGATCTGCGGATCACTCGTCCGCCTGTCGATCAGCGTCGCACGGGAATGGCGGTCGCCAAGTGGTTGTTGGCCGATGCGAATGGCGACCTGCCCAAGTTGCTGGCCCGTTTTGTCGCTAGTTCCGCCGGTCTTTCAAAACGAACTCTCCTTGAAAACCTGCCGCGATGGTTGCCGCAGCAGCTTGAACTTAGCCCCGTCAGCAAACGTGACTTCCGCGGGCAGGACCAGCGTGGTGAGTATGTGTCTCGCTGGCAAAATCCAGAACCGGCGCTTGAGAGCGAGCGGGCCAGCGATGTTTTGCGGCTCAAAAGTCGTCAGTTCGAAACAGACGCTAAGTTTGAAGCTCGCTTGAATGCCGCCAAGCTCGAAGCGATGAAGCAACTTGCCTACGGGGCGAGCCATGAGATCAACAATCCGCTCGCCAACATTGCCACACGGGCTCAGGCGTTGTTGAACTCGGAATCCGATCGCAACCGCCAGCAGAAACTGGCAACGATCTACGAACAAGCGATGCGGGCTCATGAAATGATTTCGGATCTGATGCTGTTCGCGAATCCGCCCGCGCTGAACGTACACCCGACAAATTTACGGCTGCTGATTGCAGCACTGATCCGTGACATCGAAACCTCGCTATCCAAGCAAGAGGCGTTTCATCGAAAAACGATTGACTTTCGGGTGCGTGTTGGACCTGACGTCGAGAGTGTGACCGCCGATCCGAGTCAAGTTTCCGTCCTGCTGCACAGCCTTGCCAAGAACTCGATGGAATCGATCGAGCAAACGGGTTCGATCGAGATTGATGTGCGCCGCAATGATCAAGGTTCAATCGAGATCGCTGTAACTGATGACGGAGTGGGTGTTTCGAATCTAGCCAAACCGCATTTGTTCGATCCGTTTTTTTCAGGACGCGAGGCGGGACGTGGACTGGGGTTTGGGCTTTCCAAAGCGTGGCGAATCGCTCAGCTGCATGATGGATCGCTAACTTACGACGACACTCATCAGCCAGGGGCTCGGTTCGTGTTGACTTTGCCGCGGTAAAGCGCGAAGTTGTGCGGGTTGTGTTGTCGTTGAGCCAAGCGATGGGACTGGATTGGCAATCATAACGCGCCCGCGCCAGCGGGAAATTGGTCGCTCGCTCACGTATCGGGTTGTGATTGCGGCAAGCAATGTCGTTCCATCCGTCTGAACCTATTCTGGAAATCATGACGCTACACGAAATTGATTCTGTCCATCGTGACGGCGACCGGCCGACGCAAATCGCATTGTGGCTGGCGTGGTCGCCGATCGTTTTCTTGATTGCGTTGTTGGCCGTCAATGTTTCGATCTTTCGCGATGATGCGACCTACGGTGCCAACCAGGTTGCGTTGTGGCTGGCGGCGATGGTCGCTGGATTGGTTGGTCGCTGTCACGGCGTCTCGTTTGAAACAATGGCCACTGGGATCTACCGCAGCGTTCATTCCGCGATGGGCGCGATCCTGATTTTGCTGGTGATTGGATCGTTGATTGGGACTTGGATGATCAGTGGCGTCGTGCCCGGTATGGTTTGGATTGGGCTGCAGTTGCTGACGCCGGAGATGTTCTTGTTTGCCGCGGCCTGCGTGGCGGCGGTCGTGTCGTTGGCGACCGGTAGCTCGTGGTCGACGGTGGCCACGGTCGGCGTTGCCGCCTTGGGCGTCGCCAAAGCACTGGGAGTGTCTGAACCATGGGCGGCCGGCGCAGTCATTTCAGGCGCTTACTTTGGTGACAAGATGTCGCCGCTGTCGGACACAACGAACCTGGCGGCGGCGATGGCCGAAGTGCCGCTGTTTGTTCACATTCGGCACATGCTCTGGACCACCGTGCCTTCGATGGTAATCGCATTGGTTGTCTACCTGGTGGTCGGACTGTCGACGGAGGTTAGCGCCGTCGAAGGGCACACCGACAGCTTGCTGGCAGCGATCGATGACAAGTTTTGGTTGTCACCGTGGTTGGCGGTGGTTCCCATGACGGTGTTTGCGCTGGTGGTGTGCCGAGTCCATTCGTTGGTCGCGTTGTTGGTGGGGACTTTGTTGGGAGCCGTTTTCGCAGCCGCGTTTCAGCCGGATGTGGTCAACGAAATCGCGGCGGAGTTGGGCTTCGAGGGTGGCTACCTACGGCGAGCTTACTCGGTGGTGGTCACGACAATGGCGGACAAGGTGACTCTTGCGTCCGACAACGCGCTGGCAGAGGAGTTGCTTGTCGGCAAGGGCATGGCCGGGATGCTCAACACCGTATGGCTGATCATCTGCGCGATGTGTTTCGGTGGGGTGATGGAATCCTGTGGCTTGCTGCAACGAATCACGGCATCGCTAATGCAGTTTGCGCGATCAAGCGGTTCGCTGATTGCGACGACCGCGGGCAGTTGCCTATTCGTTAACGTGACTGCCTCGGACCAGTACTTGGCGATCGTCGTCCCCGGGCGAATGTTTCGTCAGTCGTATCGCGACCGAGGCCTTGCCGGTCAAAATCTAAGCCGCACGTTGGAGGATAGTGGCACGGTGACCAGTGTGCTCGTGCCGTGGAACACCTGCGGTGCGTTCCAGGCGGGCGTGTTGAAAGTCGAAACGCTGGCGTTTGCCCCGTATTGTATTTTCAACTGGATTAGTCCGCTGATGACGATCGCTTTGGGTTTTGCGTGCGTCGGGATTGCGAAGCATGCAAATGAGCAAGAGACGCAAGATGGCTGACGGCGATCGTGAGTTTTCCCGGGAGGGATCAGCTGTTTTTTGAGCGTGATGCGATGCTAGCGAGTTGATTCTTCGCATGTTGACGGAGTTCACCGAGCTGAACTTGGTGGTTGGCCGTCGTTATGGTAACTCCCTTTATCAGAAACCGAGTTTTTCCCTCCGAGGTGCCGCTATGCGCTGGGTCTACGTTTGTGTTTTCCTCTTCTTTGTCCCTGCCAGCCAAGTCGTTGCGCAGCAAGCAACTACTGGCCGCGAGGTTTCGGCTCGTGAGTACATCGAGTCAACTTCGCCGCTACGGGGTGGTGGGACGGTGACCAGCCGCTCGCAGCCCGGCAGCGATGTTCAAACCGTGACGTCGATCGCCAACTTGCCCGTCGTGGACAGACCGGGAAGTACAAATCGGAACTCGACGACTGCGCCCACCTATCCGTATCCTGGTGCGTCGCCCGTTGCGAGAACGGCAGCCGCCAGTGTTCGTCCGCAGACGGCTTATCGACAAGCCACCGCGTATCAGGTTCCAACGTTGGGGCTGACGCCGCTCGCGCGGACGGCTCAAAACTGCAATTGTGCGCCCGCTCCACCGCGGACTTTCCAACCGCAAAACTATGCCGCAGCGGGTTACGCGCCGCAGGTTGCGGTGCCGGCTGCGAACCAAGTGCCCGCGCTACCTTCGTTGGGTGTGCCGGACATCAACATTCAGGTTCCTGGGCAAAACGGTTTCGCGCCGCAGGGTTTTCAAACCCCCGGTTTTCAATCGGGGACTCAAACTTACACGCCCAATTACGCACTTCAAAGTGGTATCGGCACGCCTCAGTTCAACGGCGGTGGCTATGGAGCGACGGGTTATGGCGGCGGTGGCAGCAGTTGGTTAACGCCCTTTGTTAGCGGACGCGGCCAGTATCCGTCGCTGTTGAGTTTCCGTAACCTTCCGCCGGGAACATATTTGGGCCAAGGAATTATCGGTCAGCCAACGGCTTACGTTGACGGCCAAGTGTTGCGTAACCTGCTGCGGTATTTCACCCCGTAACAGTGAATCCTACTTCGGCTGTTGTGACTGGCAAGGGTTCTTGCCGGCGGCTAGGTCGCACTGGTTACAAAACGGGCAGACCGTTGGATCGGTCGTTGCGATGTCTTCATCTGATTCATCGCTGCGATAGCCAATCGTTTCACGCCAGCCGCAGTCACTGCATTTCAGCTCCCACGCGTGAATCGTCAGGTCATCAGATTCGAAGTGGTTGTACTTGCACGACAGCGGGCAAGATTCACGATCGGCGTCGTGAGGACACTTTTTGTTGGGCGGCTTGGCGGGACGCATGCGTTAACTCATTGCCGCCAAGATCGCGTCGCCCATTTCTGATGTCGAAGCGACAGATTCGCCCGGTTTGGCAATGTCGGCGGTTCGCAAACCGTTTTTTAGCACCGTTCGGACCGCCGTTTCTATCTTGTCGGCCAAGTCGGCTCGCTCGAGCGAGCTGCGGAATAGCATCGCCAGCGAAAGAACCGTGGCGATTGGATTGGCAACGTTCTGCCCCGCAATGTCGGGCGCCGATCCGTGGACCGGTTCGTACATTCCCTTGCCGTTTTCGTCCAGCGACGCCGAAGGCAACATGCCGATGCTGCCCGTGAGCATGGACGCCGCGTCAGACAGGATGTCGCCGAACAAGTTACCCGTCACAATCACGTCGAATTGTTTCGGGGCTCTTACCAGCTGCATGCACGCGTTGTCGATGTACATG
>CAZLFF010000057.1:0-21165 GCA_964558755.1 uncultured Pirellulaceae bacterium | reverse complement strand
GGTCAAAGCAGGCGTTATCGACCCAGCCAAGGTAACCAAGACCGCGTTGTCCAACGCCGCCAGCGTCGCAACCCTGTTGCTGACCAGCGACGCACTGATTGCAGACAAGCCAAAGGATGACAAAGGCCACGATCACTAGATCAAGCCCCATCCCAACGCAAAACCATAGGCCGCTTGCTGCTCGATTCAGCAAGCGGCCTTTTTTGTTGCTTTCTTCTTGCAACAGCACGCTCCACCCTATCACTGGCAAGACGAATCCCGGGTCAGCTGCTCTTTCTTGAAAGCAATCGCAAACGAATCACCGTTGCGCTTCTCCGAAAATCTAACAATTCATTTTACACGTTGCGCTCCGCGGGCACTTGCCGATGTAACAAACGGTAACTATCGTGTTCGGCTGAAGTCAGCAAGTTTGGTAGCGGTTTCTTGAAAATCGCTCAGCTTGCACGCGACGTTTGTCGCATCTATGCAAAGACTAACTAATGAGAGTAACACGATGGCAAAAACCAAGAAGAAGCATCTGACTCGCAACGCACCCTCGAAATGCGTTATGGCGAGATTGACTCGCAAGGGCGTTAACTATCAGGAAAATTTCACACTGGCCCAGTACAAGACGTGGGCCAAAGCGGAAGCCGCCGGCGAGCGCTGGGTGAAGAAGATGATTAAGGAACTGCCACCCGTTGAAAGCGGCAAAGGCCGCATGAGCAAACGCAACGAGTCCGGCATCGTTGGCGTTTACGCTCAGCTGAATGTCGACCGCCGCACCAAGAACCACTACCACGACGCTCGCTGGAGCGCTCGTTGGCCCGGCTGTCCCAACAAAGGCGGCGTTAGTTTCTCGGCCAGCAAGTACGGCGAGAACGAAGCGTTCGCGATGGCCTACCTCGCTCGCACAAACGAGACCGTCGATCGCGACTGGATTGCCAACAAGTTGAAGTCTTTTAAGAAGACGAAAGCGTACTCGGCAATCCTTAAGAAAAAACAGATTCAATTCGTGTAGGCAAAACGGAATCCGACGTCAGAACCAATCAGCCAATGGGCTCGTTCCCATTGGCTTTTTTTTGCGCTAAGGGGATCAAAGACACAGGCTCTAGCACGGGTCTGAACGCCTAAACTGCATTAAACTTACGCCCAGAAACCGCAATTGAGCGAAAGAACATGATACAAATGGCGGTGCGACCCGAACACGATTCGGCTAACATCGAACCTGTTTCAAGATCGCCCGCGGTGGCGATTAGTTTGAAGCGTGATCCCATCATTCGTTAGGTGTGGACTTGCATTTCATCGACGTCAACGAACGAAATCAATCGATTCACTTGCCCGGATAATCCCTTGCTAAAAAGAACTCTCACGATCGTTGGCGTTCTGCTGCTATTGCTGCTGGGGTTTGCCGTTCTGGAGTTTTACACGTTCTCGAACGAACGAGATCGACAAGCTCAACAGACTGCGACCGAAACGACGGCGTCGCTCAAAGGGTCGATCAACGAACTTCTTGGGCGCGTTACGTCTGAGGCAGAACGGCTGGCTGAACAGTTCGGCAGAAATGACTTTTCCGAGGACGAGGTTCGCGAGCTAGTCAAGCAAAGCTCGTTAAACATGCCTGAACTGCAGGGCGTCACGGCAGCCTACGAACCGTTCGCTTTCAACAAAAAGATTCGCCTGTTTGCTCCGTATTACAGCAAGGGCACGCAGGACTTTCTTCAAGTCGAAGACAGCTATGACTATACGGACGCGTCGCTCAAAACAACGGACTGGTACACCAAAGTACGGGACGGAGGGGCTCAATGGGTAAAGCCCTATTTCGGTGCTGCCGGCCAGCAGTGGTACATCGATCTTGGCGTGCCATTTCATCACGCCCGGGGCCCGAACAAAGGAAAGATCCGTGGCACGATTACGATGAGCTTCGTTTGCGAGGATTTCGGAGCGTTCATCCGTCGACTAAGTCTCGGTAAAACCGGTTATGGCTTCATTACGACATCCGATGGAACTTTCGTCGCCCATCCCAACAACGAATTCGTTGGGAAGAAGAAGCTGAGCGATTGGACCGAACCAAGTCAGGACCAACCGCAATTGTCACAGGCGTTTGACGACGTGCTCGCGGGCAAATCTGGTTTCGCAAGCTTCTTCGACGTCACGGCGAACGACCAAATGCTGTTCTGTTTCGACCATATCGCCGGTCCCGACTGGGGCCTTGGCATAGCATTCTTCAAAGACGATTTGCTGGGAGACCAATCTAGCCTACGTCGCCGATACATTAACCTCGCAATTCTCGGCAGCGTGCTGTTCGTGTGCGTGCTGGCGATCTTGTTTAGCCTTGATTACCTAGACGAGAAGGAAATTTGGCGGTTGAGCCTGATTTCAACAAGCTTGCTGCTGGCGAACGTGTTTTTTGTCGGCTGGCTGGAACATCGCTCGGAGCGTCCGGAAAAACAGAACGCAAGCCCCCGGATCATCGACTTTGCCGCGCTTAATCAGTTCGTCGCTCAACGGCGCGAGATCGCGGAAGAGCAAAAAGTCCAACCACCGGCTCCCATACCCACAGGCATTCAAATCAAGCGGTTAGATTTTCAAGACAGCTACAACCTGAACGTTAGCGGTACCGTTTGGCAGAAGATTCCATGGGCTCAAGCGGAAACGATCGAGCCGGGATTTGAATTTCCTCAGATATCGCCCTTCGCGGAGGCGGCGTTGATCGAGGAATCCTACCGCGAAAAGATCGAGGGCAAAGAGGACGAGGACGGATACCTTCTGATCGGCTGGGACTTTCGCGTCACGCTACAGTTGATGTTTGAGTATTCAGACTTCCCGTTTGACAAACGCCAAATCAACATCGAACTCGCGCCGCGTCACACGGGTGGGTCCGTGATGCTGGTGCCGGACCTCGCGTCCTACCGCTACACAACCCCGTCAAAACGGATGGGCTTGGACGAATCAATCGTTCTGTCGGGCAATGAAATTACCGAGAGCTATTTCAATTTTTCGGTCCAGGGATCGGACACCGATTTCGGGTACGGCCCAGGTGGCCATCAGCATCAGGCTCCGGTTCTTCATTTTAACGTTCATCTACGGCGAAACCTCGTGAACGTCTTCGTCACGTACTTAATCCCGATCTTTGTCGCTCTTTTGATGATTTTCATTTTGCTGGGCGCGTGTCGGAAGACAACGGAACGGCAGGGCATCATCGAAAGCATGGCCGCCTTTATCTTCGTTCTGGTTTTTTCTCACATCGACCTTCGCAAAGAAGTCGTCACGGGTGACCTGATGTACCTCGAGTACTTTTACTTCATCACTTATGGAATGGTGCTAATGTCAACGTTTAATTTGATGGCGTATACGTTAGACAAAACGAAAATCTTCGATCTTAACGACAACCAGATTTTCAAGGCCGCGTATTTTCCGCTGTTCTTGTTGTGCGTACTTATCGTAACGCTGGCGAAGTTCTACTAAAAACCTATCCCAGAACATCACGCCCCGGCATGTAAAGAGAAGGCCATCCCTCCAAGTTTCCCCGCTCACCGGCGCGTCGATTTATGATCGCAACGCGAGGATTTGGGATAGTCGTCGACGCGGCAAGCAAAGTGGGCTTTCGTAGGCCGCGACTGACTCACAGCGTCTGCAAGTACGCCATCAAATCCGCGACTTCTTGGTCACGCAAGCCATCGAGCAAACCGGACGGCATCAAAGATTTCGTCGAGCGTTTGCGGTGCTCGATCTGGTCACGGTTCAATCGCACCGTTCGACCACTGGACTCACGCAGCGTCACGCCGTCCACGTTTTCATAGACAATTTGCCCTGAGTAAAACTGGCCATCAATCGTTTCAAACATCGTCGCGCGGTAGCGGTCGGAAACCTGCGCGTGGGGTAACACGATGGCAGTCAGCAGATCCTTTGCCGTAAACCGCTGCGCGACGCCTTCCATCCGCGGCCCAATCCCCGCCCCTCGACCGTGACAAGCAACGCACTGCCGCGAGCGATAGACTTTTGCGCCGCGTTTCACGTCGCCCGTTGTCCCATCCAGCTGCCACCATCGATCCAATTGTTGCCGAGCAAGAATCGTGCTGCCCGCTTCGGCAGGCAGTGTGACCCCATCAGCGACCAACCACTGCCGCCACTTCGACAGCGATTTTCCCTGATTGGTCAAGGGTTCCTTCAAACGGTATCCAAACTCTTTCCCAGCGTACTGCCGCAGAAGCAGAACAAGCTGGTCGCGAATCGAAACGTCTTGCTTTTCATTCCCCAGCCGACCAGCTGCCGCAAATGCTGCGCCGGCCTCTTCGGAGGTCATGCCGCCCAGTGATCGCAACGCGACCGCCGATCGTTTTAACACAGTCGGATCACGTGATGACAATCCACGCACGAACCAATCTCGGTCTTCGCTCGTTGGTTGATCTGCCAAAGCGATGGTCGCGCTGGCTCGCACCAACCGATTCGCTTCCAATCGCCGCAACGTCTTGCCTGCCACGGGGGACAATGGCAATGAAAAAACACGAATGTGGTCCGGAGTCACCTCCGAAGGGTGCTCGTTAATCCAGCGAGCGACTTGACGTTCGAGTCCCTCCGCTTGATCGTCAGGAATCGCTGCGAACAAGTACGTGTGATCACTTGCCCCAAAATCTTTACGACTCAAAAACTCGGCCGCCAGCCCGCTCACTTTGGAACAGCCAATGGTTGCCAACTCGGTCAACATCGGCTGCCAGTTCAAATCCGTCAAAACGTTTTGCTCTCTCGCTTTGGCGTTCAACTCAAGAAAGATCTTCGCGAGTCGATCGGACGAAACGCTCTGACCGACATCTTGCAAACGCAACACGCATGACAACAAGTGAATGTCGTCCTCGACCAACGAACGGTCGCCGATGCCCTGAAGAAATTCAGAGGCTAGTGGATCAGCCGGAAGTTCCATCATCGCAGCCAACCGCGCCAGTTCCATTCGAGCTTGTTTGCTAACACGATCGGTTTGCCAAGCGTCGAGAACCGATTCGCTTGCAACGACCCGCTGGTCTTTCGACAATTTGATCGTTCTCACCGGCGTCACACCGGCTAACACGCCTGCCGCTCCCCCCGCACCACCAAGGGCGAGCTGCCCCCGTCGTACCGCAACGCCCAGTTGTCTTTCGGCAGCGGATGCAGGCAACTCGCTCACCAACGTCAGCAAATCCATCGTGTCAACCGATCGATCATTTTGCCTGAACGTCTGGGCGGCGATTTTCACCTCCGGCGGACGGGAATCAACCAGAGGCAAACGGACGCGCTTTCGCACTCTTTCAGCGGTTCGAGCGTCTTCCTGCGGCCCAACGTACTCCACTCGAAAGACCCCACCGGATATGCCGCGGCCACCGACCGAAACCAATACACTGCCATCACGATCATTTGCCAAATCCGTCACGGCAAAACCAAATCCGTCACGCGGCCGCAGAAACTCTTCGGGCCCGCAGTATTGTCCATCCCAACGCTTACTAACCAACACACGACCGAACGTCCAATCGCCCAACAAAATCGCGTCTTCGTAAACCGCGGGAAACTGATCGCCTTGATAACACAGCACGCCTGTGGGACTTCCACGACCTGCATCGCCAACCAGTTGCGGCATGTCAAACCATGAGCTCGACCGCTTCCACCACTTGTTCACCCACCCCGCGTCATCACCTGCAATGATTTGAAATACACGAGTCGGTCGATACCATGGCAGCCCGAGATCTCTTTCCCCATCACTGTCGAAGGTGAACAGTTCCCCAGTCGAGTTAAACGTAAAATCATAGGCGTTGCGAAATCCGTGAGCGAAGGTTTCCGATTGCGAAAATCCGTTCTTGAAGCGCAGAATCACGCCGGCGCGTCGCTTTGAAATCGGACCACCAAAGCCGCTGGCATCAAACTCAGCGTGATTGCCTGCGATCAAGTACCACCAACCGTCTGGCCCACGCTGAATCGAATGAGCGTGATGCTCACCACGGGTTGAAATTTCAAACAATCGCTCGGGGGTTATCGATTCCCTGTCCGTCGAGGTCTCACCAAACTTCAGCGCAGCCGGCAACCGCCACACGCCACCGTCACCGACACACAGCAGGTCATCCCCATCGGCCGCCATTCCCTGAGCCCCCGACGCGGGGAACGCGGACACAAGTTCTGCTTGGTCAAACCCTCCATCACCGTCGGCATCAATCAAACGACGAATGTAGCCGGGCCCAGAAACCAGCACGTCCCCTTGCGGCGACACAATCAGGCAAAAAATATTGCTGGCCAACTCGTCGGTCGCGACTTGCGTCAGTCGAAAACCTGCGGGCAGCGAGACTCGATCCTCGGCCGCTTCAGTCGCTCCAACCGCCACGCTGACTCGCAAGACAATGGCTACGACCAGCAACACTCGGCCGGAAAATTTCCAACGGCTCACCCGATTCATTCTCCCTACTCCTCAACCGCCTGGCTAACTGGCATTCGCATCAACGCGCCCAAGCAAGCGACCGCGACCAGCAGCGAAGCAACCAGCCACGTCCACGGCAGGCCTGATGATTGATCGGGGAACCAACTAAGCTGCCGCAACTGAGGTTCGTAATACCCAAGGAAAACGACTGATGCATTGTGCAAGCTATGCAGCAACACACCTGGCCAAATCGAATTCGACTTCCACGCCAGCAAGCCCAGCACCAAACCGACCAGCGTTGTGGGCAGCAATCGGTCGAGTGCAATCACGCTATTGGAAAGAACATGAAACAGGCCGAATACAACCGCCGTGATGACAATCGCCAGCCAAGCCGAGCGCCACCGCAGCAACGATCGCAACAACATCCCGCGAAAGAAAAATTCTTCACAAAACGCCGGCACCACGGACAGAAAAATGGCGATCGTGACCGGTGATACCTTACGAATCTTGCCAATCAACTCAGTTGTCTCCGCCACCAATCGCTCGTGCCATGCCGCCGCTGCGTCGGCTCCACCCAGTCGTCCGTACAGCTCGATCAGCCAAGCCACCAGCGGCCAGAGGGTCACTCCCAAACACAAACCGATCACCAAATACAGCGGCCGCGGCAGCCGCAATCCAAACACATCCACCGTGTTCGCTCGTTGGTGCGACGACACTAACCACGGGATCGCCACAAAAGCCAACGCGGTAAACGCACCCATGATGGTGAATCGAGCCGCGAGGTCGGCGGACGTTTCGGTGGACAACCGTCCCAAAACTCCGATCATGACGAAGTTCACCGGAAACAATAACGCAATGCATCCCAACGCAGCCGCCGGCGCGATTGACGTTCTGGTCACTTCTGGACGCTGGAATAGTTCCGCCACGCTGCCTTGGCTGGAGTACAACATTGACGCGGAACCAAACGTTCGAGCAGCGACCCAAATGGCGACGCCCGCGTAAAGGGCTGTCGACAAAACGGCGACGATGGCCGGGAAGGGCTGAACGGTTTGCTGGATCACGTCTCTTGCCAGCAACAGGATGTTCATCATGGGCGTGATCGCCAACGTGCCCGCTAACTCTAAGCCGGGGAACATCGCCATCAGTCCCGGCCCCAATGAGAGTAAAATGATCGGCACCAAATAAGCCTGAGCTTCTTTGAAACTCTTAGCATAGCTAGTCACCGCCAGTAGCACCGCGGAGAAGAACGCCGCGAAAAGGATCAACAGAAGCAGTACCTTGACCATCGCGCTGACCGTAAACGCGGCTTCCCCCGGCAAGAATTGGTCCAACTGAAACGTCCAGATCGTCGCCGCCATCCCGATCAAGTTCAACAACGCCGTCAGCACCGCCACAGTTAAAACCGCGATAAACTTGGACATTAAAATACTCGACCGAGGCACCGGAGCGGCCATCAGCATCTCCAGCGTTCCTCGCTCACGCTCGCCCGCCGTCAAATCGATCGCCGGATAAACCGCACCGGTAATGGTCATCAGCACCAAAATCAACGGCACCAACGAAGCCAACGAGAACGATTTGGACGCGACGGTCGAGACAGAATCCGGTTGGACGGTCAGTTGATCGGCTGCTAACGCGATCGCCGGTTGGCTCGGAAGACCAGCGCGACGCAACCGCTGCCGATCGATGAAAATATTGAACGCCCCGAACGAGTCACGTAAGTACTTGGCGGCGGCTTCGGACCGACGATCAGGTCGAGCGATTATCTGCAAACGCCCCAACTGGGCCAGCGAGCGATCGCCTTGCTTAATTAACAAACCGACATCCGCTTTGCCGGAATCAACCAACGCCAAAACCGCATCGCGATCCACGTTCCTCAGCGAGGTCCAGTGATGGTCACGGAAACGGGTCGCGCTACGTTTCGCAGAATCGTCCCGCTCAGCAGCAACTTGATTCTCAGCAGTCACTTCAAGCCGATCCATCGCCCCGACGACTTCGTTCATCACCCCATCCATCACCGCGCGACCGTCTTCGCTGGCGTAAACGATTCGATAGACGGGCGGACCGTCACCCGCGAGCGCATCCGCGTTGGACAGCAGGAAGGTTCTAAAAATTAAACTGAGAATCGGATACACCAGCAATGGCATTAGCACGAGCGTAATGATAGTCCGACGATCACGCAGCGTTTCACGCAACTCTTTGGACGCCAGCCGCCACAGAGAAAACGGTCGCGCGGATTTGCGGGGCGTTTCGGCGTCAGCCTGATCGTCGTTTGCCAATTCTTCTGTCAATTTTGTCTTCCGTGTGATGCGTTCCGGTTTTGAGCCTCGCGGCTCAAACCGCGATCTTGCTTGACTGCAACAAATCAACAAACATATCGACCAAATGGTCTCTGCCGGTCGCTTGCCGAAGCTGCCCCAGCGTTCCCTCATGAACCATTTTTCCCTCGTGCAGCAAACCGAATCGATTGCACACGCCCTGGGCCTGTTCCAGCCGATGGGTACACATGATGATGGCTTTGCCCTGCTGTTTTAACATCTCGATGTATTCGAAAATCACTTGGCTACCCACCACGTCCAACCCCAACGTAGGCTCGTCCAGCAGCATCACTGGCGGATCGTGCAAAAGAGCTCGCGCTAGGTTGATACGTTGCCGCTGGCCGGTGCTAAGCGTCGCGCACCGCTGAGCCAAAAAGTCGCTCAAGCCCAACAACCCGGCCAATATCTCGATCCGAGCCTCGGTCTCCGCTGGAGCCATCCCATACACGTCGCCGTAGAAGCTGAGCATCTCACGGGCAGTTAGCCATTGGTAAACGCCAGCCGACGCCGATACGAACCCGACCTGCCGCTTAACCTCGTCCGATTGCCGATCCGAGCGAAATCCGCCGATCTCAGCCCAGCCGTTGTCCGCTTGCAGCAGCCCCAAAATCATGCGAATCGTCGTCGTTTTACCCGCTCCGTTGGGGCCCAACAGTCCATACACTTCGCCGCCCGCCACGCAAAACGAGACGTCGCGCACCGCGTCAACGCGAACTTTACCCGCGCGAAAATACTTTGAAAGCTGGTGAACGTCGATCATGGTCTCAGTATAAACGATTGCCGACCGATGCGGGGATCGGTGTCAACGAGAACTTAGACCGTTACAATGGTCGGGCGATTGGCGGCGAGCCATGTTTTTTGTACCGCCGCGCGATTGCGAATGCCATTGCCTTGCCCCGTCGTTTAACCGTCCATGCCCGCCGACCCACAAATCGATCCCAAACGCTGGCTCGGGAACTTCGGCTTGAAGGATTTCCGGCGTGGGCAGCAACAGGTGATCGACGCCGTGATGGGCGGCCGCGACACTTTGTGCATCATGCCGACGGGCGGAGGAAAAAGTCTCTGCTTCCAGCTGCCAACGATCGCTCGCGATGGCGTCACCATTGTTATCAGCCCGCTGATCGCCCTGATGACCGACCAAGTGCAATCGTTGCTCGACCGAGGCATCCCGGCGACCTACATCAATAGCTCGCTGTCCCCCGAGCAACAGCAACAGCGCATCAATGAGATGACCAACGGCCAGTACAAACTGGTCTACATCGCGCCCGAGCGTCTGCGCAGCAATAGCTTTATGCGGGCCGTTCAGCGGGTTCAGGTGCAGCTGTTGGCGGTTGACGAAGCCCACTGCATCAGCCAATGGGGACACGACTTCCGCCCGGACTACGCGCGGTTGGGCGGATTCCGCCAACGCATTGGCAACCCGCAAACGATTGCACTGACCGCCACCGCGACATCGCTGGTCCAAGACGACATCGTTAAGATCCTCCAACTGAACAAGCCCGCGCGGTTCGTCACCGGATTCGCTCGCGACAATCTTCGCCTGCAGGTTGCGACGCCGAATGGCAACGCGGACAAAGACGAGAAACTTATCCAGTTCCTTAAGTCCCGTGAGGGCTGCGGAATCATTTATGCTTCGACTCGCAAGAATTGCGAGCACTTGGTCGAACTGTTGGGCGAAGAGATCAACCGCAAGTTCGCATTTTATCATGCGGGTCTAACGCCCGACCAACGGCACAAAGTCCAGTCGCGGTTCATGAGCGGGAAAACGGAAGTGATCGTCGCGACCAACGCGTTCGGGATGGGCATCGACAAAGCCGATCTGCGGTTCGTCGTCCATTACAACCTGCCTGGCAGCATCGAAGCTTATTACCAAGAAGCCGGCAGGGCAGGGCGCGATGGGCAGCCGTCCGAATGTCTGATGCTTTACTCATTTCAGGATAAGTTCATTCAAGAGTTCTTCATCGAGAACTCGTACCCGTCCAAAGAAACCATCCGCGAGGTCTACGAATACCTGCGCGGCATTCCGAGCGACCCGATCGAGATGACGCTGCAAGAGATCAAGGACGATCTGGGCCTATCGCTCGGCACGTCCGGCATCGCGACTTGCGAAGCGTTGTTGGAAAAAGCCGGTGCGATCGAACGTTTGGATTCACGACAGAACTCGGCCGGAATCCGAATTGACTCGGATCTACCGACCCTGATCGACCTCCTCCCGCGCGACGCGCGAACGCGACGGCATGTGATGCGCGGACTTGAGCAGCTGGTTGGGACATTTCGCGGGGAACGTGTTTTGTTCCAACCGCAACGGTTCGCAGATGATCTGAACATGAAGTGGGACGCGGTCAAGCGAGCCATTCGTGAACTGACCAAGCTGCCAGCGGTAAGCTACATCCCTCCGTTTCGCGGTCGAGCAGTCCACGTAATCGACCGCAAGCGTCCCTTTAGCAAGTTGGCGATCGACTTCGCGGAACTAGATCGGCGACAGAAGGCGGAACATGACAAGCTACAGCAGGTAATTCAGCTGGCCACAACGCGAAAGTGCCGCCAGCTGCACATCCTGGAGTACTTTGGCGACCCCGACCGGCGAACGTGCGACAATTGTGACAACTGCGGCAAGCGTCCGAAGACAAAACTGTTGTCGGCCGACGAAGCCAACCCCGCCTCGAACGCCTGCCTGTACGCCGCCCAAGTGGCACTCAGCGGTGCGGCTCGTACGCACGGGCGGATCGGCAAGACGCTGATCGCGCAGATGCTGACTGGTTCGGCCAACAAAAAGATCAAGCAGCTGCAGCTTGATCGGCTGAGCACATTCGGTTTGCTGAAACCGTTACGACAAGCGGAAGCAACCCAGCTGATGGATTTTTTAATCAACCACGGTTACCTCGACCAGCTGGAAACCACCAAGTTCCGACCGACGATCGTTATCAGTGAGACCGGCAAGGCCGTCATGGCCGGAGATCTACGAGCCGACATGCCGTCGATGATGCCCGACAAACTGGTGCGAACGCTGACCGCGAAGCTACGCGGCAAGACACCGCGGTTGAACGAAGCCGCCGAAGTCGAACACGACCGAGGCGTTGCAATTGAACTCGAAACTGAAACTGAGGACGAGACTGAGAATGAGAACGAAACCGACAGTGATCTGAACACCGCCAAGTCGCAAGAACTTGCGCCGCAGGAGATGGCGGTGAAAGTGACGGCTGAAATCACAGAAGTCACCGAATCCAACGGTAATCACACGACCGCCTCAGACGACGCGGAGCCCACCGCCAATGCGAGCGGCGTCCCCGTCCAACCCCCCAACGATGCCAGTAATGCCTTCCCGCTTTCGTCAGCTGTTCCGGCTTCAACAATCCCAGCAGCCAACGGCGACACCCCAACCGAACACCACACACCGAAAACCGAAAACCCCACACCAACCACCTTCCGCACCGACGCCGCCCACCCCGAACCGCCTCGCCCCAATTTTTACTGGACTTGGAAACTCCTGGCCGACGGCTACTCGGTCGACGAAGTGATGCAAATTCGCCGGCTCGATGCCGATGCCGTGATGGATCATGCACTGCGGGCAAGCGAGAGTCAGCTGGCGGTCGAATGCGACTGGATGCTCTCTCGGCCCAAGCAGATTTTTCTTGCCCAGTTGGCCGATCAGCACCCCGACAAGCGAGCGGCTCAGTTGGTCAGCCTGCTACCGGTGGGGGTAAGCTCGCAAGAGTTGCTGTACTTTCTCAACTGTCGAACGAACGATCGCGACACGACGTAACACCCACGGTTTCCACCGCGATCCACGTTATGTGAATTATCCGGCCCAACGCGGCCAGCATTCTTTCGGCTGACCAGAGGAGACGTCGCCAGACCGTGAACCGTGGGCTACAATTCCCGGTCCTACTGACAGGACACCCATGGGGTTACAACTCCCCCAAACCGAACTTCTGGAACTCTCGCATCCGCGAGCCGTGAAACGGGCGAACGCTGAATGACACAAGAACCTACCCAAAAGAAACCCTCGGAAAACCCGGACGCCGAGGGAGCCAACAACCGGAACACAAATTACTTGCTCCCTCTGCTGATTTTGATGGGCTTGCTGGTGTTCTTGGTGTTCAACTTTCAGAACAACCAACGTTCGCAGATTTCGTTCAGCTACTTTCAGAATCTGATTGATGGCCAGGACTTCAACGGGGACCCGATCCTCGACGAGGACGGCAACCAGGTTCGCCCAGTGGTTGAGAACATCGTGATCACCCCCGAAGGTGCGAGCGGGATCTTTACCGTCATCCCGGAACCTGCCCCGAAATACGACGCGGAAGGGATGCTCACGCAACCCGACCCGGACGACAAGCTTTTGAAAAAGTTCTCGGTGAAACTTCCACCCAACGAGCAGGTTCGTGAGAAACTTGTTCAGGACCTGCGCGGAGCAGGCGTGAAGAGTATCCAATACGCTCGACCGGGCGAAATGTTCGAGGTCCTCGGATGGCTGATCCCGCTGTCCCTGCTGGCTTTGATGTTTTACATGTTCTTCTTCCTGCGGCGCAGCCAAAATCAGATGATGGGCGGCGGAGGCTTCCTTTCGAATTTTTCGCGCAGCCCCGCGAAAAAATACGAAGCGGTCGAGCAACCGGTGACCTTTAAAGATGTCGCTGGCCTGGAAGGCGTGAAAGCCGACCTCGGCGAGATCGTGGACTTCCTCCGCGACCCGTCCAAGTTCCAACGGCTTGGCGGTCGAGTTCCCAAAGGTGCGTTGTTGATCGGACCACCGGGAACAGGTAAGACCTTGCTGGCCCGCGCGGTGGCCGGCGAAGCCGAGGTGCCGTACTTCAGCGTCAACGGCAGTGAGTTTATCCAGATGTTCGTCGGTGTCGGTGCCAGCCGAGTCCGTGATCTGTTCGCGACGGCCAAAGCCCAAGCTCCCGCAATCATCTTTATCGACGAAATCGACGCCGTCGGTCGCCAGCGTGGCGCGGGACTCGGCGGCGGGCACGACGAGCGTGAGCAAACGCTGAACCAGATTTTGGGAGAGATGGACGGTTTCCAAGGTAGCGATTCGGTGATCATTCTCGCCGCCACCAATCGCCCGGACATTCTCGACCCCGCGCTGCTGCGGCCTGGTCGTTTCGACCGCCACGTGACCGTGAGTCGCCCGACCAAGACCGGTCGCCTGGCGATCTTCAAAGTCCACGTCCGCGAGGTGCCTTTGGCCGACGATGTTGACCTAGAGGTCATGGCCCAGGCAACCGCCGGCATGACCGGTGCCGACATCCAAAACTTGGTCAACGAAGCCGCGTTGTGGGCCGCCCGCAAGGACAAAACCAAGGTCGAGATGGAAGACTTCTATTACGCCCACGACAAAGTCCTCATGGGCGCGGCGCGGGAAGAGGTTCTGACAGCCAAAGAAAAAGAGCGAACGGCCTATCACGAGGCCGGCCACACGATCGCGGCATGGTTCCTCGAAGGAGCCAGCCCGGTTCACAAAGTGACCGTCATTCCTCGCGGTCAAGCGCTCGGTGTCACTCAAATGGTGCCCGATGAAGACCGGATGAACATGTCCGAGCAGGAACTGCACGACAACCTGGTCGTCCTCCTCGCCGGCCGCGCGGCCGAACAGCTCATTTACGACGAACTGACCGTCGGTGCCGAAAACGATCTAGAACGTGCGACCTCGATGGCCCGCCGCATGGTGACGCATTGGGGCATGAGCGATCGCTTGGGCCCGGTGAGCTATAAGATGAGCGACGAGGATCCGTTCCTCGGTCGTGAAATGCACAAGAGCCGCCAGTTCAGCGAGCATACGATGGAGATCATCGACGAAGAGGTCCACAAAATCCTCGAGGAAGCCGCCGCCAAAGCGTTGGAGTTGCTTGGCAAGCATCGCGATAACCTGCAAGCAATCACCGACGGCCTCGTCGAAGAGGAAGAACTCGATCGTTTCCAAATCGCCGACCGCATCGGTCCTTCCGTTCACACCGAACGAGAGGCCGAACTTCCGAAACGCGACGGAGAAAAACCGAAAGCCGTCATGGCCCCCGAAGCCTAGCGATCGGCACAAACCGTCAGTTGCGAGATTACTCCGCGCAAGGTTAAAACACGCTCAAAGCTCCGTTGCTGGGCCGACCAGCACGGCTGGAACGAGTTTCGATTCGGCTTGGACGTCCGAGAGTCGAACGACGCCCGAGGTCCATTGCCCGGTACGTGATTGTTCGATCGGCCGTTCAACGATCGCGGGGGCCAAAGCTCGCCACTCAGCTGCGGTGAAGATACGAAACTCGGCTAAAACCCCAGGCGCGGGTTTTCGCTTGAACGCTTGGGCAACGTGGCCCATCGTTTGACGTGGATTAAGCTCGACCAGCGGCCTAATTCGCAGCGCACCGTCCTTCGCTCGATAAACCATCGCGTCGATGCCGAAATCGCCCGCGAAACCGCTCGACTGCAATTCTGTGACGACGTTTTCTTCCAGCCAGCTGGTCGCCTCTCGCAGACGGCGGCATCGGTTTTCCAAAAGGAAACGTTTCACATCATCAGGACAATCGCCAAAAGGAGATCCCAAACGAGTGCCCGCGTAGCGTCGGCCGTTGGTGACGATCGGCCGCGTCCAGCCGACGAACTTTGGCTGCTGGGCAGTGACGGGCCAACGCCAAAGGAAGGACAAATCAACCACTCGATCCAACAGAGGCTCGATCACCAAGCCACCGCGTCCGAGCATCGTTTGCAGCCACTTTCGATCCTCGTCCGTCATGTTTCCGTCGCACGAAATTCGCCGTTGCCCACGCCCGGACGTGCCTAGGTCACGTTTCGCGAGGGCGAAGGCGTAATCACCGCGGCCACCGATCTGGTCGATCGCCGATTGAGCTTCCGCAACCGATTCGACGAAACTGCCCGCAATTTCCCCGTCGGCACCGCCAAAATCCCGCGCGCGATCTTGGACGGCCATTGGCCATGATTTGCGATAGAGATCACCCTGCGAGACTTGCCAGACTGGCGGTTGGTGACGGGTGCTCTGCAGCAATGGGCGGGCAAGTCGGTGGCTGTTAGGTGTCCATGCCCATGGTTGCAGGTCGTGTAAACGCCGACCGCTCAGCTGGTCCAATTGCTCAATCAAACGGAACTCGGGTAGTTTGATTCCACACTCGATCCAGTGTTTACGTAACTCCCGCGACGGCAGCTCACGGACTAGCAAAATGTCGTCTTGTTTGGCAAGCGACACCTGCACAAAATCCAAATCGCGATTCAATTGGTCCAACAACGAACGCTCGCGCGCGGTCGCTTGCCCCGTCAGTTCGGATTCGGCCCCCGCATCGAACCAGCGCACCGTCGATGCTCGACCTCGCGACTGTCGGAACACTTCAACGCTATCGATGAAGCTATCCGACAGCCCCGCCTGTTGTCGGCCCTCACGATTGAAAGCAACCCCCGGCCCGCGTGCTCGTTGGGGCGACATCGGAAACTCCAGCGACTGCTGGTACGCTTCCCAATCACTCTGGTCCGGATCCTTCCACTGCCGAAACCACTCTAACCCGTGCTGCACGTGGCTGATCTCGTCTAAGTAAACCTGTTGCAAAACGGCGGCGGTTTCATGATCGCCAATTCGATCAAACACGCGAGCAAAGTGCTGGCTGTAATCCAAGTTCGCTTGTTCAAACGTCAGGCTCAATCGCGACACGAAATCCATCGGCGATTCCATCGGCGCGACGACCCGCCAAAACTGACCGCTCAACGGGTGCTCACCGAACTCGACGCCACACTCTCGCATCCGACGCAAGTACATTCGGGTGTGTTCCTGCTCTTCTTGTAAAGTCACCAGCACGCCGCGCCGGAACGCGATCGGTGCGTCGGGGAACTTCAACAGCACCAACGCCATTAGCTCGGTCGCCAAAAGCTCGTGGTTGGCCAAACGGTGCAACAGCTGGCCTCGCGCCCGCTCGTTATCTAATTGATCATCGCGGGGCGGAGCTACATCGATGGTCGCCGCTGGCTGCATCTGCATCCCAACCGGCCGGCCCGGAACCAACAAACAACGATCGCTCAATCGACCAGAGGCCGACGAGTCGTAGCTCAAACGCCCCGGTGACGCCAGTTTTTGCTCTAGCGTGTTTCCAAAGACGATCTGTTCTGCGAACTCGGTGATATTCATGAGGGAAGAATAATCGTCACCGCGTGTTGGTGTCTAGGTGCGTGATGCCGCTGGTAGCAGGTGGACAATTCGACGCCTCAATACTGATCAACAATCTCAACTCGGCGGGCCCGTTCAGCGATGGACTGGGCGACCTGAAAACTGATCGAAAGTTGACATGCTGTTTGACGCAGCATCGCGAGTCAACAACCTAAAATCAGAGCCAGGCCCCGATAGCCGCCGCAAGTGTCCCTGAACCAACGGCCGCACCAATGCTGATCGCGTTTCGCATCACTGGTTGGATTCAACGAAGAAGATCCCGCAGCCTTACCGAAGGACGACGTTAAAACAGAAGCCCCGGCACAAGCCGAGGTGCATCTAATCCAGCGGCAATTGAGGAACAGGCTCTCGAAAAGCTTTACGCCGGAACGAAGCCAAGTGACTTGCCCCGGCGTGATAAAACTCATTCGTTACGCCAAGCCCACGTTCTTCTTTTCCATCGCGAACTGCTTTTTGGTTTCCTCGAAAGACGTGC
Organism: uncultured Pirellulaceae bacterium; assembly: GCA_964558755.1. GTDB lineage: Bacteria > Planctomycetota > Planctomycetia > Pirellulales > Pirellulaceae > Mariniblastus. Next base: position 3,859 of record CAZLFF010000057.1, on the reverse strand, counting down.
TTTCTGGAACCGCGTCGCTGGTGTAATCGAACCATTCGGGCTGGAACGCCATGAAGCCGTTGCCACCCTTTTTGTGCGAGTTCGCGATCGCCTGCTTGGTCGTCAGTGCGATGACGGCGTCGGCCAAGGCGACCGGGCCGTTACAACGCGGCTGGTTCTCTTTTTCGCCCGTGCTGATGCACCACGCCCAGTGCTCGATCTGCTCGCGGTAGCCACGACTGACCGGACCGGAGCCTTCGACTGTCTGAGCAGGCCCAGCGTCACCACTTTCGGCGGTATCAAGCACAGCACCGCCGCCTTTCAACTCTTTCACGCCGGCCTTGTAGGACATGTTCTTGTTCGGCCAGATCATGACTTCTTTCTCGCGATCGATCATCAGGGTCGCTTTGGTTCCCATGACAACCTCGCCGTATCCGCCGAATCCGTTGCCATTGATCGAACTATAAGTCACGACTACCTTTTTGTCGGAATCCTCTTCGTAAGAAGGAATGCCGTTCTTTGGATGCGGGTATTGATTTACCTTATCTTTGTAGCCGACGTCGAAGTTGTAGTCGTAGCCCTGACCAGGGAATTCAAAACTACAGTAGACATGATCGTCTGCGTCCCGGTCCTGCGGGAAGATGTGTCGTCCGCCAAGGGCATAGACCGTCAGCGGGTGAACGTGATGTCCCTTCTCCTTGGCCAACGCACCGACGAAGATACTGGCCGCATCCAACTGGTGGCTACCGAGTTCGGCCATCAAGCCACCGCCAGTTCGGTCCCACAAACGCCAGCGAACCATTTCCTCGAGCGCTGACCGCGTTCGGCCACCGTCGTAAACGTCATCGCGATCGATGTACCCGTGCTTGGTCTTGATCCCATGCTTTCCACTGCGCGATCTTGCGAGAAAGATCCAATCGCTCGTCGGGGGAACCACTGTTTTTATACGCTCGTTCGAAAGCAGACAGCTGCCGCATGATTTTGTCGTAAACCGCTCCGTCCTCACCGACCTCGCCACCGGGAATCGGCAACGCCCACGAGTCTGCGCCAGGCGTGTTATTGCGATGCCACTGAGCCCGAATGTGATGAATCTCGCCAAGCAGACCCCACTGAATCAAGTTCACCGCGTTGTCATACAAGATGCTGTAATGGCGTTGGTGACCGATCGACAAGACTTTGCCTTCGTCTTCGGCAACTCGCGTCATCAGCTTGCACTGGGCAACGTTGTGAGCCATCAGCTTTTCGCACAAGACATGCTTGCCGGCCTTCATGGCGGCGATGGCCATCGGAGCGTGCAAGAACAAAGGTGTCGCAATGATCACCGCGTCGATGTCTGGGTCTTTGACGGCCTCTCGCCAGTCCGTGTAGCGCTTGACCTTTGCGGCCTCGGCATCACTCCAGCCGTAGACCTTCTTTAAACCAGGACGTGCCTTGATGGTGTTAGCAGACGACCAGTCGCCCTCCATCGCGCGATGAAAACTAGACGGGCGAATATCACAGATCGCTTTGACTTCCACGTACTCGGGGCTGATCGCACCCATCAACACGTTGCCTTCGTCGCCGGTACCGATCACACACACCCGCACAGGGTTGTTCGGTTTGCCATAGTTGAAATACATGGCCCCGAGCGCACTGACACCGCCTACGGTACCAACTGCTGCAGCAGCAGACTTAGCAAGGAACTCACGACGGTTCACCTGATCGTGTTTCGTAACGGCCGAGTAATAGTTGCTGCGGCCGACTTCGCGTTGTTCTGGTGTAACGTTCATGATTAAGTTCCTGATTCAACAGAATGAGAGCTTTGATTTGTTTTTTTGCGGCCGAAAATCGCATGGATAAAGTAGTCGACTCCGAAATTTCGCCCAGCGCAAGTGGCGAAAATCACGAGCAAGGCCGCGAATTCGATGACGTATAGGTAGACGGAGCCTGGGCCACTAGTGACGACATCCGGCACCCACGGGGGCTGCGTCGCTAAGACCGAAAGTAAAAATCCGGCCCCGGCCAGTGATGCTAACCGTGAAAAAAGACCCAAAATCAACAGCGATCCGACAATCAGGTCAAACCACGGGATCACGCGATCGACAATCGAAACCATGCTTCCAGAGGGAGCGTAAGCCCGGTCGAGCGGCAAAATGCCGCTTCTGGAAACCTGCTCAGCGACAGCCAAATCGTTCACTTGCGTCTCGAGGGAGTTCCAGATATCGGCGACTTCTTTCTTCCAGCCTTTCAACTTCTTATCACGGTCGCTCCCGATCTCGTCCCTTTGCCAACGGAGCGATTGGACTTGTTGGACAACTTGACCACGATTGTCACCGTCGCGGACAAATCCCTGCAAGCGTTCACTGGTTCCAAAGTGAGAGACGATTTCGGTTTTATTAAAATCCAACCATGACGCCAGCATCATTTGGTGGTCTTCTAGGATCGCGTCGACTGCCGCCAATTGATTTCGCACCTGCTTCAGCGCTTGCGCCTTACCGGCACGCTCTGCCTCGAGTGCGACGGTGTTCACACTGGCATCTTTTTCCTTGCGAGCCTTACGAATCTGGTCGCCCAAGCTTTTATAGTCTTCCGACAGCTTTGCCTGAAGTTTGTCGCTACCGAAGCCGTAGTACCCCTTCGCTCTGGTGACAAACTGATCCCAATGTTCAAATGTTTTGGCTGGGTCTAACTGAAATTTTGAAGAACCCTCGTCATCGGAAACCACTTCCACACACAGCGAAACCCGCCCATCCGGGTCATCCAACATCGATTTAAACTTCGGCGCGAGTGGCCCTTTGGCCGCCGAGAGAAAGTAAGACGACTTGAACGTCCCACTGTCGAGCTTCGACTTGCCTTCGACAAAAAAATGAAAGCCAACGGCAATCCGTAAAACGGCCAGTGCAACGAAGGCGAGAAAAAGATGGGTTCGTGTCATAGGGAACAATTTGTTGTGGTCACCGGCGGCAGCGATAGAAACATGAGACAGTCGTGCCGATCGAAAGGTATTCTAGTTGTGCTTTACGTGACTGTTAGCCACCATTTGCAATCCTGACGGTTTGCCGCACGCGACTTTTTGCCGCTGGCTGCGAATCTTAAACACTTCAGCCAGGGAAAAGTGTCGAACGCCCCGCAGCGGCAATCGAATCGTTTCAGTCAGCTACTGGCTTCTACAAGGTCAGTCTACTCAAACGCTCGGTTAGTTTTTCAAGCTGGTCTTCAGAAACAACTTTCAGCGCGTCCTCCAATCGGCGTTCGTTGCGATCTGCCTCGGCGGTGTTCCCCAATTCGTTGTGCAACAAAACTAGGAATTTCCTCGCCTCCAGCAGGTTAGGCAGTTTCTCCAAAGCGTTCTCAAAATCGCTCACCGCCAGCTGATAAGTTTCAGGGTCTTTGGTGTAGAAGAACCCTCGTGACTGGAGCAACACCGGACTACCAGGAAAGCTCTTAAGTGACTCCGTGAGTAGCTCGGTCGGCTGACTGAACTCGGCGAGCTCCTCTCGCGAACCGACCACGATCAGGTGATTAAGGACAAGTTCGGACAGCGTGTACAACTGCTGCGACACGCGCCAATGAGTTCGCGCGGTTTCTTCTTTGCCGTCAAGGATCGCCCGCAGCCCAAGCATGGTTGCCAACACGCCAGGATCTGGGGAATCAACCCGCGCTTCTTCGAACCACTCCATGTTGAACTGGTCTCCCGCATCGGAAGCGATGAACTTCACCAGTTTGCCGTAGATTTCCCGGTTCTTTGGGTTTACGTTGATCGCACGCGTGAGCGCGTTCAAGCGAGTCACGTACTGATTCGCGTCAGACATATCGTCCGCCAGATCAGCTTGGCGAAGTAAAACAATCGAAGACAGTTTGGCGATGTGTCGAGAGCAGCTTGGTGAAAATCACCAGTTAA
>CAZLFF010000056.1:0-21393 GCA_964558755.1 uncultured Pirellulaceae bacterium | reverse complement strand
CCAAGGTCACCGAGGTCGCGATTACGTTCAAGAAACCACCGCACGCACTGTTCCGTGACACCAGCGTTGCCAACGCCGCATGTGCTCACAACCAGCTGGTGATCCGCATTCAGCCGGATGAGGGCTTGTTACTGAGCTTCGGAATGAAGGTGCCGGGCGATGGTTTCGATGTGACGAACGTCGGTATGGATTTTCACTACAGCGATTTGGCTCAAGCCGATGTTCCGGAAGCGTACGCACGTTTGTTGCTGGACTGCATGAAGGGTGACGCAACCCTGTACACGCACGGCGAGAGCGTTGAACGTTCTTGGGCGTTTGTTGAGCCGATTTTGGACGCGTGGGAGAAAGACGATTCAATCCCCGTCTATGGTTATCCCGCTGGGACTTGGGGGCCCGAGGTCGCCGACGACCTGATCGAGCCCGCCGAGCTAACGTGGCGCAATCCGTGTAAACGCCTGACCGAGGACACGGGCTACTGCGAGCTGTAAGGCAACGGCCCGAGTTAGAGAGCTAACTGCAAGATCAAACTTCACGCGATCAACCTCGCCTAAAAATGACCACACTGAAAACTGAAAACTGAAAACAAGCACCATGCTTTCTGCCGAACAAAAAATATTCGCCGATAACCCCGCTGTCGCCACGGCCTTTGCTGCTGATTTCTCCGACTGGGTTTCATCGCAAACCAAACAAACGCTAACCGTGGCTCTTTCGGGTGGCAGCACGCCCAAGCTGCTTTTCGAGCATCTTGCGGCGAACTACAGCGACCGGATCGACTGGAGCCGCTTGCACTTTTTCTGGGGCGACGAGCGCATGGTGCCGCCGGCGGATGAGGAAAGCAACTATGGGATGACCAAGTCGTTGCTGCTGGACCACATCACGATCCCGTCCCAAAACGTTCATCGCGTCCGTGGTGAGAACGATCCGCAGGATGAACGTGTTCGCTACGAAGATGAAATTCGCCAGCACGTTGCATTAAATTCAGACGGCATCCCAGCCTTTGACCTGATGATCCTTGGCATGGGTGGTGATGGGCATACCGCTTCGATCTTTCCTCACGAAAGTCAGTTCCTGACGTCCGATCAGCTGTGCGAAGTCGCGACGCATCCGGAAAGCGGTCAAAAACGGATCACCTTGACTGGCCAAGTGCTTAACGCTTCTGCCCAAGTCGCTTTTCTTGTCACCGGGGCAGGTAAAGCACCGGTGATTGCCACGATCATGAGTCAATCTGCTGGCTGGGACAGCTACCCAGCTGCTCACGTCAGCAACGAGGGTCCGATGTTTGCTTACTTGGACACCGCGGCCGCCAATCAGTAAATTGCCATCGTTGGATGAACCGACTTGAAGAACAAATCGCAAGCACGCTCGAACGTTCAACGCGCGAATTAACTACGTCACGATGACGTGCGACCGGACAGGATTATCCCCATGTTGAAGAAAACTCGTCAGACAAAAATCGTCTTTACCATCGGCCCTGCCACCGCCGGCGAAGAAGTGCTGACCAATCTAGTCACGCAAGGTGTGGACGTCTGTCGCTTTAACATGGCGCACGCCAGCCACGAGTGGTTTCATGAAACGGTGGCCTGCGTACGCGAGGTTTGTAAGAACGTCGGCCGTGAGATCTCGCTGATGATGGACATCAAAGGCCCGGAGATTCGCACCCGTGACGTGCACGAGCCGATGTTGCTGTGCGAAGGCGATCTGGTCGAGTTCGCTCATGAGGCCAGCGGCTATGTGGCGCATGAACTAGACCGATTGCCCGACTACCCAGATCAGCGCTGTTTCAAGTTCGGGGTCAATTACCCGGGTTTCGTTGACGATCTCGAAGCCGGTTCCTCCGTTCTGGTGGATAGTGGGATGATTCGCATGGAGGTTTTGCGAAAGTCCAAAACCAGCGTGCTTTGCCAAGTCATCATCCCCGGCACCATTGGCTCGCGCCGTCATATCAACTTGCCGGGCATCAATGTTGACCTGCCCGCGCTGACCGAGAAGGATTTTCGCGATATCAGTGCGGGCGTGGAGGCAGGCGTTGATTTGTTTGCGCTTTCCTTCGTGCGCCAGGCCAGTGACTTGACCAAGTTGCGTGGGATCCTCGATTCGCACAGCAGTAAGGCTCGGATCATCGCGAAGATCGAAGACCAAAGCGGCGTGACGAACATGCAAGAGATCATCGAAACCGCCGACGGTATCATGGTCGCGCGCGGTGACTTGGGAATCGAAGTCCCTTTTGAGCAGCTGCCGATTTTCCAACGCCGCGCGGTTGAGAAATCGTTGCTCAATAATAAGCCCGTCATTATCGCAACGCACATGCTGGAATCGATGATCAGCAGCCCCGTTCCGACTCGTGCTGAGATCACTGACGTTTCAAACGCGGTTCGCGAGCTAGCCGACTGCGTGATGTTGTCTGGCGAGACCACCGTCGGCGCGTATCCTGAAAAGTGCGTGGATGTGTTGAATCGGATCATTCAAAGCCTGCAAGACGATCGCAGTGAGAGCTTGGACGTAAAGATGGAGCTCAAGACGCCCAAAGAAAAGCTGATGCGTTCGGTGGTCGTCCTGGCCGAAGAAATTGGTAACGCCGGCATTGTTGTGTTTACAGGCACGGGTGATTTGGCGTCGTTACTGTCGTCGATGCGACCCAAGGGTTGCCCCATTTTTGCGTTTACGAACAACCGCGACACCTTTTTTCGGATGATGATGTTCTGGGGCGTCGAGCCGTTTATGATTGACTTCGATCAGGATCCCGAGCAAACGATTGACGCGGCTTTCAACGAGTTAAAAAACAAAGGCTGGGCCGAGGTCGGCGATCCGATGGTCATCGTTACCAACGTGGTTGGCGTTCGCAATAAAGTGATCGATAGCATGCAGGTTCGCCCGTTGGAATAAGTGCCGTCGCGTTAGGAAAGCTGGTTTTGAAAGGCCTTCTTAAGAGTTCACAGCGGAGTTGTGCGACATGGCGGAATTTGGATTGCTCGTTTTCTTCTTGTTGCTGCTTAGTGTGATCGGGATCTCGGTTGGGCTGTGGCTTACCGCAATCGCGAACCGAGCGGCCGGTGGCGAGTCAGCGTCTTGGAAAAGGAAGGTCGCTGCGGGATTCGTCATGGTCGTACCGTTGATTGTTCTGGTGGCCCTGGTCCCGTCTAAAAATTTTCCGCAGCATGTGATCGATCAACTCGATGACCAAAATGATTTGAGGCAGTTGGCCTTAGGGATGATCAACTACGATTCTGCCCACCGCGACTTTCCCGCGATCACCCGTCCCCCAGGTGCTGGTGACGAGGTTGCCGGAGGGCTCAGCTGGCGAGTTCACCTTCTGCCCTATTTGGGGCTAACAAAATTGCACAAACGGTTTCACGTGGATGAACCTTGGGACAGCCCGCACAATCGATCGTTGATTGAGAGTATGCCAGATGAGTACAAAAGTGATTGGCCGACGGCCAAAGTACCCGTAGGTTACACGCTTTATCAGCGCCCAGTTGGTGATGGCGCGATCGCGAATTTTAAGGGAGCGGTGGTGGGCTACGACGACATTGTCGACGGTAGCTCGAATACGATTTTGATCGTTCAGGTCGATCCTTCCGCTGCTGTTCCGTGGACGCAGCCAGTGGATTACGAGATTCCAACCGACACGCCACTGCGCAAGTTGGGGCACATTCGGTCTCAAGGCGTGTTTCTTGTTGCGATGGCGGACGGGTCCGTGAGGCGGTTCGATTTGGCGGGCGTTCCAAACCGCATCGTGCACGCATTTTTTACATACGCGGGCGGCGAAGCGATTCCGGAATCCGTGATAGAAGGCAGTCGGTAGGCTGGTTGTGGCATTCTGAAAAGCGGCGTGCCAAATCATGCGATCGGTTTAGACGCGGCGAGAGTGTCTGTGCGTGCAGGGCAATGTTCACGCATCGCAATCGGCGGCTTCGGTCGATTCGCACAAACCGGCCCAGCCTAAGCGAAACGGGCAGTCTTCGGTAATTTGTGTGCCGTCCTCGAGGAACAAACGAACGCGGACAAACCAGTGAATTTTGACGATGCGACCGGAATAAGAGCTGGGCGACATCGGCAGGACCGTGCTCAGCCGATGCGGTTGGTTTAAGAAATCGTCGCTCACCGATTTCGTTAGGTGTCGCTCGAAGAAGTGGACACCAATGTCTTCATCGCCTTTGCCGGACGTGATCCAGACGACCGAAGCTTCGAACGCGTTCAGCCGAGCCGCCGCGGGCATATCAATCGTGTATTCGCAGCTAAGAAAATCGCCCGGCGCGTAGTGCTGCGTTTGCTCCCGCCGGAGCATGGGCGAGCGCAAGCCATTCATCGCTCCGGTGCGCCCGCTGTCCACCGGAGGAACTAGCTGGATATCGACCGTTGGCTTGGCCGGGGTTCGGCGCGCTGCGCCGGATTCGCGACGGAACTCGGAGGGTGAACCGTAAATGCGAAATGGCGGAGTAGCCTTGGCCAGTTCTGGGCTTTTGCGGTGACGATGATCTTCCATTGGATGCGATTGCTACGCGACTGAAACGAATGGACGGCCTCGGGGGGCAGCGGCAGATCGAAATCCGTCCGCCACGGTACCTCGGGCGTTAACGTGATCCCTCGGCGACGCAACAAACGCTGGTGGTAAACAATCGCTCGCTCGGTCCGCACATCCGTGCCCTCATTGAACGTCGCTTCCTCCGTACAAACGACCTCGACGTCCAACAATTGTAGCCGAACACGACCGCTTTGCGTCAGCGTTACCCGGTGGTTCTGCCCAGCTTGCAGCGGATAGCGATCGATTTCGATGGTTGTCGGGCCAATGCCGGTCAGTTTGAGGAACTGGCGGAAGAACATGTAGATCGACCAAGCGGCCGCCATCGCAATCGGCGCTACCAATGCTAGGGCGAAGCGATCGGCTTTCGGGACGTTGATCGTGTGAGACGCCGTCAACAGCAGCATCGTTGTCAGCACAACGAAGGCGATGCTGAGCACTCCCGACAGGATCAGCCCCCACAAGTTTCGCGGCGTGGGGACCAGTCGGTACTTTTGCCAGATGCCCTGATGAGGCGGGTAGCGTTCGGCGGGGATGGTGGGCAAGTCATCGCGGCGCTGTCGGAACTCGCGCACGATCTCCAGCTCACCCGCTTGATCGACAGCCTTCTTGACGATGGCCGAGCGACGTTCGGCCGAAACTTTGACGCGCCACAGCAGTGAAGAAATCCGCCAGATGCCGACTCCGATCAGCCCCACAGCGACCAACGTTTGCAGCGTAAAGTAACGCCAGTCGATTGGCGTGGCAGCATCATCCGCACCGATCGGTTGACGGAAGGTTAGCGTTAGCACGGCAGCCAGAAATGCGACGCCCGCCAGCAGTAGCAATGCGGCGAGTATCGATTCGGCCAATCCCGCCAGCCAGCCGCGGTTGACACGCCGAAACGCCCGTCCGCGAAACAAAAGGTTGTACCAGGGACGCATGAGCAAGTTGTCCTTGGTGGTTGGTTGCGGATAAAAAGCGTGTCGCCGTCAGAGTTCGTGACCTAGTTTCGCTGAAACCAGCGGCGGATTCTACCCAACGGTAGCCTCAGCCAGACGCGTTCGTGGACGTAGTACAAAATAAACTTGGTAAAGAACTCGACGATGGCGATCGTGGAAGCCACAACCGCGACGCCTTCACCGTTACCAAGCACGAAGGCTGCGATCACGAACGTCATCGATGTTGCGACGATTCGCCACGAGATCGATTTCTTCAACGTCCGGCCTTTATCTAGGCCGTCGCCCGCTCGTAGGTTTTCCCAAACGCGTTCGTGGACGTAGTAGACCGTCAGTTTGATGAAGAATTCGTAGAGCCCGATCGCGGCAGCGTGACCGATAGCTTCGTCGAACTCAAAAGCGTCGCCTTTCAGCAACCACAGCACCAAAAGCGACACGAGGATCGTATCAGTCGTTGCAACGATGCGCCATGAGATGCCTTTAAGCAAACTGCGCAAATGCGATTCACGTCGGTATTCGGACATCGGCGGCTTGATAAAAGGTCACAACAGATCAAATTTTTAGTAGTTTGATCGGAATTTGATCGCTGGCCAGAGGTTCCCGGCAAAATGTCAAGAAATGACGGCCGTCAGGATTCGCTCTGACGCGATGAAGGGGCCAGCGCGGCGTGTGTGCTTGCTCTGAATCACCGCCGTGCCGTGCGACAAGCTGCTGCTCGTGGCACGGACTGGTTTCCGTGATTCGGTGCTTCCTGACCGCTACCGTGGCTTTACCTCATGGCCGCTGCGGCAGAAGCCGATTTCAGCCAGCGACTTGTAGACCTCTTCGAGTGTCTTTTCGCCAAAGTTATTGATGCTGAGCAATTCGGGACGCGTGGTGTTCAGCAAATCGCGAACGGTGAAGATGCCCTTCTCTTCCAAGCAGTTCGTGGTGCGAACGGTCAGCCCGATCTCGGCGGTGCTGAGTTCCAGTTTCTCGCGGAGGTCACGAGCGGCTTCGTCGGAGGCACTAAGTGGAATGCGTGTGCGGGCCATGCGGGGGTCCTTCCCTAAAAAATTGAGTTAATCAAATCGCCAAGCAAATCCCAAACGGGCGTTGTCGAGGTCGCGTTGAAAATGAGCCAACGGGTTTCGTTTCGCACGGCGTCTTGCGTGGAAACCTATCCGTTGCGGTTGCTCACTTGGCCTCACGTTATACCATAGTCGCTGGTGATGACGAAGGAGCAGGACCATTCGGTCGGGCCGCAGTGCTAGCACCAGGCGAGGACGACGACACGACCATGACGCAAGTGACTCAAGAACAAATCTTCGGCCCGCTGAACGTCGCCCAGCGCGCGGCGGTCGCGCAAATTGATGGTCCGCTGCTGATTCTTGCTGGCCCCGGCAGTGGTAAGACCCGGGTCATTACGCACCGCATCGCGAACATTCTGGCTCATGGGGTGCCGTCTCAATCCGTCGTCGCGCTGACGTTTACGAATAAAGCCGCTCAAGAGATGAGCAAGCGAGTCAAACAGCTCGCACCCGGCAATCATGTGTGGACCGGGACGTTTCACAAGTTCTGCGCTCGCATGGTCCGGCAGCATGCAGAGATGGTTGGGCTGACTCCTAATTTCACCATCTACGACACCGGTGACTCGCGGAAGGTAATGAAGCAGGCGATCGAACTGGCGAAAGTCGATCTGCGTCACTACTCGGCCGCCAGTTTGGCCAACGAAATCAGCAACGTCAAAAACAATGGTGTCTCAGTGGGGCGATTCAACGGGCGCCCGGGGCATGCGCTCGACGCCATCATCGCGAAAGTGTTTCCCGAGTATCAGAAACTGCTGCTGGCGGCCAACGGAGTCGATTTCGATGACCTGCTGCTGCACGCCGTTGACTTGCTGCGCGACAACCCAGAGCTACGCGAATCGTACGATCACCAGTACCAGTACATGATGGTTGATGAGTACCAAGACACCAATCTGTGTCAGTATCAACTCATTCGTTTGTTGAATCACAATGTTCAGAACTTGGGCGTGACGGGCGATCCTGACCAATCGATTTACGGTTGGCGTGGCGCGAACTTGAATAATATTTTGGGGTTCGAGCGGGACTATCCCGATGTCAATGTGGTTCGGCTTGAGCAAAATTATCGCAGCACGAAATCGATTTTGGCCGTCGCCGATCAATTGATCTCCAACAATGTGCGCCGTAAAGAAAAGCGACTGTTCACCGAAAACGAAGAAGGCCAGCCGACGCGATTGGTGTGTTACCCATCGCCGAAGGATGAAGCCAATGACATGGCGGACGCGATCGCGTTGGCGTGGCAACAAGGCAGCCGACGCCCGAAGGATTACGCGATTCTTTATCGTACCAACCGACTCTCGCGCACGGTTGAGCACTCGTTGCGTGCTGCCGGTGTGCCGTATCAGATCGTCAACGGACACGAGTTTTACCAGCGGATGGAAATCAAGGACTTGATGGGCTATCTGCACTTGCTGAACAACCCGCGCGACAACGTGGCATTTGAGCGTGTCGTTAACACGCCGCCACGCAAGATCGGCAAGGTCACGCTCAACCGCCTTCGCGCGTATGCTCAGGCGAACGGCGGTTGCATGTTGGATGCCGCGCGAGAGATTGACCAGATTGACACGATTTCAAAAGCACCGTCGGGCAAGATCGCCGGTTTTGTGGCGATGATCGATCGGATTAACGAGTCAATGGACGACTCGGTCGAGCAAACGCTCAAGTCTGTGCTGACTGAGACCGGCTATCGTGAGTGGTTGACGTTCGACGGCAGCGAAGAAGGTCACGAGCGAGCGGGCAACGTTGACGAACTGGTGATCGCGGCCGAGGAGTTCGATCGCGACCACCCCGAGGACGGCGGTTTGGAAGCGTACTTGGAACAGACTTCGCTGGTGGCCGATACGGACGTGTTCGACGACAGCCAAGATTTCGTCACCCTGATGACGCTGCACGCGGCGAAAGGGCTTGAGTTCCCGTGCGTTTACATCGTGGGTCTCGAGGATGGAACACTGCCGCACGAGCGAAGCTCCAACGATGATGATCAGCTTGAGGAAGAACGACGCTTGCTATTCGTGGGTATCACCCGAGCCGAAGAGGAACTGCAGCTTAGTCGTTGCCAGAATCGATTTCGACGCGGCAGCTACTGGCCGTGTATCGCCAGTCGATTCCTCATGGAGTTGCCACGTGAGCAAATGCAAATTTACGAACCATCGTCGTATCGTGGCAGCCATGAGGATTTGTTGGATTCACTCGACGGCGACTCGTGGGGTGACGGGGGCTCATTTGACGAACTGCCGTCGATTGATATTCACGCCATGCCGAAAGAAGACGATAGCGAAGAAGATCCGTTCGATGACTCACAGGTCGTGCGCGAACCCAAAGCCGATTTTTCTTTCCCAAAATCGAGCGGGCCCACGATCATGACGGGAGCGGAATTGGCCGGGATTCAGGCAAAGCTGGGAGCGTCCGATCGACTCGAACCTGATCACTTTGTCGTGGGTATGGAAGTCCTGCACGCCGACTACGGAGTCGGGACGGTGATGGATTTGTCGGGCGACGGCAAAAAACGCATTGCCACGATCGACTTTCCTGAGATTGGCTGCAAACGAATCCGGTTGGCGTTCAGCAATTTAAGGCTGGCACCATGACGGGCCACTGATCAGCTGGAATACATCGCAGTTCATTTGTGGGACATTTTTGCGACATTTTGGGATGCTCAGGCTCAGAATCTGAATTCCGCAAGAGTTGTTTTGCTCACGATCACCTCGTTAGCTCTTTGATCGCGGGGTGGTTCAGCAGGTAGTTTGATCGTTGTTTCGCGAATTCTCGGAGACTGCCGCGCTGGGTGGACTTGGTGTCGGTCGCGTTCAAGAAATCGGTGTACGAAGTGAGTTTGCGTGTGTCGGATTTGACGCTGGCTCGGATCAAGTCACGAGCCGATTCAACTTGCGGCCCCAAGTGCTGCCACGCGATCAGATCCGTGGCGATGTCACGTAGGTTCTGCAGATAAAGCTCTCGAAATTTTGGGACCGCCAATAGCTTGCTCCGCAGCGGAAACCGCTCTTCTTGGATTCCAACCAGCGGATCAAGTTCGTAGCCGCCGCCCGCGTTTCGGTCACGTGGGCCTCGGTTGGGTTGACTACCACGCTGACCGCCTTGATCACGCGGTCGGCGTTCTCGGTCCGGACGGCGACCTTGAAAACCACCTTGCGGGCCACCCAGTGGCGGGCCACCGAACTCGCCGGGACGACCGCCTCGCCGTTCGCCTCGTGGCCCACCCGGTCCGCTGCGGCCACCGTGACCGCCGCCGTGCATTTCCTGAAACGCTTCGTTCATGTCATGCGGAAGAATGTGAAACTTCCCCGCCTCTGATTGATAGATGCTGTAGTCGCTCGCCCGAGTCCAATAGCCATCGCTGTTGATGAGCGCAACGTCAACCGCGAGGAACCACAGTGTTCCCTCGATATCTAGGATGGGGTCGAGAGCCGACTCCAGTTCTTCGACGGGCGTTTGATTGAGCACACGACAAAGATTGATTAGCTCTTTCCAAGATTCCTCTTTATCCTTCGACTTGATTTCAAACCGTTCTTGATACGGTTTCATGTCCTCGCCCAGGTATCGTAATCCTGCATCGCCGCGTGGGCTGCCGCTGACTTTCCAACGGGCCCCTTGCTTAGTGTCGAAATTTTCTTGCACGAAGTCTTTGTTAAACTGTTGCACGTTCGAGTAGACGCCCCAGCTGCGGCCATTGATCACGACGTTGACGAAATTAACTTTCGGCGCGGCAATTCGCTCGCAAGCGATATTCGAGTACAGCAGGGAACTCATCATTGACGGATCGCCGTTGCAGTTGAGTAAATTTAGCGTCTTGTATCCGTACAGCCGCTGCTTTTTGTCGCCGTAGTCCATCGAAATGTTGAGCGACCGCTTTGAGCCCTCGGGGATCATGAAAAAAGATGATGCCCCTCGAAAGCTAACACCAACATCCGGATACGCAGTTCCATCGACCCTCAGCGTTGCGGGAACCTCGACATCGGTCGGTTTGAAATCGGCCAGTTCTTGCTCCCAGTCCTGCTGCGGAAATTCAAGGAATAGCGTGCGTAGGATTTGGGGGTTGTACAGTTCCGCATCAGGATAGTTTTCGACGTCGGCCGGTTTGACTCGTGGGCCACGTTTTCCAACCGGGCGATTTCCGCCTCGTCCTCCACCGGGTGGCCCTCGTCGGGGACCGCGTTGGGAACTGTTTTTCTTCAGCGATGCCCGAGCCTTTTCTCGCTCCTCGTCGTTCAGCCGACCGTCTTCGTCGCTATCGAAATCCTTCACCAGCTCCAAGTCCGGCGCATCGGGACCTCCGCCGGGCGGGCCGCCCCGTTCGAACGGACGCTGAGCGACTGCCAACGCGACGAAGCCGGCACCGGTTGCTGCGATCAGAAGTAAATGGCGAATACGTTTTTTAGTTTTGGACATGCCCTGCCAATGACAAATGAAGGCGAACGAAGGGCCTCGATTCACCGTGCCGCGAATCTGGCCCATTCAGCAGTAGAACGCGAGCGGCTACAGTATCCTACGGGCCGTTTGTTGAAGCATCAGCGCGTTGGCCCATACTCTTCACGTCGAACAGGCAGATCCAGCCCATAATTTCCATGACGCGAGACACTTTTTGCTGTTTTCGAATTGACCAGCGTGACGGCAACGTTGCAGGAGCCGTTGAAACGATCCGCACCGGCGACCTCTCCGCTGGTAACGTGCTCATCCGGGGCACGTTTTCGGGCATCAACTACAAAGATGCGTTGGCCGCGACCGGAGCAGGCAAGATCATTCGCGACTTTCCGCTGATTGGTGGCATCGACGTGGCGGGATATGTGGAACACTCAGCCGATGACCGGCTGAAAACGGGCGATCCGGTTGTTGTCACCGGTTGTGGACTTGGCGAGCGACACGATGGTGGGTTCTCGCAATACGTTCGCGTGCCGAGCGATTGGGTGGTTCGGCTGCCGGATGGGTTGAGTCCCGAATCGGCGATGACGATTGGCACCGCTGGTTTCACCGCAGCCTTAGCGATCGAGCGAATGGAACTCAACGGCCAAACGCCCGATGCCGGCCCGATTCTTGTCACTGGAGCTACCGGTGGCGTTGGCAGTTTCGCGATCAAGCTGCTCAGCGCACGTGGTTATCGCGTCACTGCACTGACTGGGAAGCGTGACGCCGAGGACTACCTGCGCGAGCTTGGTGCCAGCGACGTTCTGTTGCGTGATGGGTTAGAAATAGGAACTCGGCCGCTGGAAAAGGCGCAATTCGCGGGCGCGATCGACGGTCTTGGCGGAGACGTGCTCAGCTGGCTAACTCGAATCGTGCAGCCCGCGGGTAACATTGCCTCGATTGGACTCGCCCAAGGCCCGGAGCTCAGCACGACGGTAATGCCTTTTATTATCCGCGGCATCAGTCTTTTGGGGATCGACTCGGTCAACGTTCCCCATGCGACTCGCAAGAAAGTTTGGGGCCACCTGGCTGCGGACGTGTCGCCAAGCGGCCTAGCAAAAATGGTCACCCGCCGCGTCACGCTCGATGAACTCCCCAGCGCATTTGGCGCTTTTCTGAACGGAACGGTAACTGGCCGAACTCTGGTCGATCTACAATAGGGCGACGACGTAAAAAGAGTGGGCAAGTGGCGGTGGCGTCTCGGGGCAAACCAGCCATGTCCCCTGCCCCGCAGCGTCCCATTTTCAGCAATCCCAAGGCGGTTTACGATAGGGACCAAACGGGTCCTTCAAGCCCGTTTTTTCCTGACCAAACCTGATCGCCGAACCAGCAAAACAAGGTCCGCCATGTCCTCCGACGCCTCAGCCAATCCATCGCCCGTGGTGGGCGTGATCATGGGTAGCAAGTCCGACTGGCCCACGATGGAGCACGCGACGCAAGTTCTGTCCGATCTGGGGGTGCCCTTTGAAGCCCGAGTCGTTTCGGCCCATCGTACT
Source organism: uncultured Pirellulaceae bacterium (assembly GCA_964558755.1). GTDB lineage: Bacteria > Planctomycetota > Planctomycetia > Pirellulales > Pirellulaceae > Mariniblastus. The sequence goes on along the minus strand of CAZLFF010000056.1, from coordinate 8,957 downwards.
CCCGCGTGGATGGCCGAGTATGCGACCACAGCGGCCGACCGAGGCCTGAAGGTCATCATCGCTGGTGCCGGTGGAGCCGCTCATTTGCCCGGCATGGTGGCCTCGATGACGCGGCTGCCAGTGCTGGGTGTGCCGGTAAAAAGTGATGCCCTAAAAGGCATGGATTCACTCCTGTCGATTGTTCAAATGCCCGGCGGCATCCCGGTTGCGACCTTGGCGATCGGCAAAGCAGGAGCAAAAAACGCAGGGTTGCTGGCGGCTAGAATCTTGGCCAACGAGGACGAGGCAGTCCGCGAGCAATTGGAAAAATTCATGAACCAACAGACCGAAACCGTGCTTGAGGATCGCACGCTATGACTAAGGATTGTCAATCGAGCCACACGCTGGTCCCTCCTGGGGCGACGATCGGAATTTTGGGAAGCGGGCAGCTGGGCAAGATGATGGCGGTGGCGGCCAAGGAAATGGGTTACCGCGTCCATGTCTTCTCGCCCGACAAAGATACGCCTGCCGGTCAAGTCGCGGATATAGAAATCCAAGCCAGCTACACGGATCTCGCTGCGATCGAGCAGTTCGCCAAAGCCGTCGACGTCGTGACGCTGGAGTTCGAGAATATTCCCGCCGATGCTCTGAAGGTCGCTGGTGAACACGCTCCAGTTCAGCCAAACGTTAAGCCGTTGTGGACGACGCAGAATCGCTCGCGTGAGAAAACATTTCTGCGTGATTTAGGTATCCCGACGGCTCGGTTTCAGACCGTGCATTCCCTCGAGGAACTCAAGTCCGCGTGCGAACAGATTATGCCGGGCGTCGTGAAGACGACCGAAAACGGATACGACGGAAAGGGCCAGGCTTTTATTCGTGACGTCGCGGATATCGAGGATGCTTGGTCGCGTCTGAATTGTGGCGAGGCGATTCTTGAAGAGCTAATCGATTTCGACTACGAATTCTCGGTCGTCGCGGCTCGCAATGGTTCTGGCGAGGTCGCGGCTTACCCGTCGATTCGAAACGAGCACGCGAACCACATTCTGGAGGTGTCGATTTCACCGTCAGGGATTAGCTCCGCTGCTGAGACACGCTCGATCGAGATCATCGAATCGATTATGAACGAGCTTGGGTACGTTGGGATCTGTTGCGTTGAGTTCTTCTATCGGGATGGCGAAGTGTTGGTCAACGAGATCGCTCCGCGCCCTCATAACAGTGGTCACATTACGATCGAAGGTCACGTGACCAGCCAGTTTGAACAACACGTGCGAGCGGTTTGTGGCCTTCCGTTGGGATCGACCGAGCAAATCAAACCGATTGCGTTGGCGAATTTGCTGGGGGATCACTGGGAGTCTGGCCCACCGGCGTGGCAGCACGCGTTGGCAATGGCAAACGTCAAGCTCCATTTGTACGGTAAAGAACAAGCGCGAGTTGGTCGCAAGATGGGGCACCTCACCGCGACCGCGGATACAACCGACGAAGCACGCACGCAAGTCTTGGCCGCACGGGCATCGCTCAGTCCAGCATCGGTGGGATAACGTATGCGAGGCTAAGTTGCTGACGTTTGCGCTCTGCCAAGTAGCGCGAATCCCGCCAGCATGATGGTCAGGCCAACCAGCAGCGATGCGGATGGGGGCTCGGCGAAGAAGAACACGCCAGCGAGCAGCCCCAGCGCGGCTTGGGAGGCGTTGATCGCGTTGACATACGCTGCCGCCAACCGATTCAGGGCCGCTGCTAAGCACGTGAACGCGATTCCGTTGCACAGGCCGCCCGCCAAGATCCATCCCGCGTTGACGACGCCAATCGTCGGCAACGTCGTTAGGGCTCCGCGCGTGATGGCCCAACTCCCAATGACGATGATTCCCACCGACGATACAATCAGCACGGGCGAATATTGAGAAATTTTGTGTCTTGTCATCACGTAGCGGACGATCACTGACAGGAAGGCGTAGGCGATGCCGACGGTGATCGCTGACAGCACACCATCAACGACCGAAGCCCCTGCCATGATTAGGTTGTCGGCCGTTTGCAATGAAGCATTTGCCTGTTGGCCTCCTAGGCACAACGTCACCACCGCGATCAGCAACACGATCAACGCAGTCACCAACCGAGCACTGACTCGTTCGCCCAACAGCCAAGCTCCAAATGCCGCGGCCGCGCACATCATCGATCCGATGTACAACGGCACAACCAACGCGATGCCAATGATCGCGAACGCACGCTGCATCAGCACGCCGCCGAACAGCTGAGCAATGGCCGCCGCTGCGATGAGCGTGATCAGGGCTCGGGCGGGCGGAATCAATCTTTGGTGCGGTGCCCGGTTCCTCGATCGAGTCATGACGATCAAGAAAGCTGCGACCAGCCAAGTGATGCAGCTTTTGCAGGAGATCACCAACACGTAATCCAGCTGCGTCGAAAGTTGCCGGAACGCCGAATTGGACAGCGTGTAGAAAACCGAAGCCGCGATCCCAAAAATGATGCCGATCCAAGGCGGTGCGGCGGGTGCGGGCCGGTCTGTTTTAGACGATTCGAATTGTGGCTTAGCGTTCAGGGTTAGGGTCGCTCCGGACGATTCACCGAATCAGCGGGCGAGTTGTTGACCGTGGCGGCTTCGTATTTTTCCAAGAACGTTTTCGTTCGCTCCAACCCAAGGACTCGCGCTAGGCTCACGTAAGGACGCAAACCCAAAACCTTAAGCTTTCGTTCTGGAGCCGACTGTTGATTGCCGCAGGCCGGGCAAGACCGCCAGGCCGTTTCTGAGGGGGGAATCGACAAACGGCAGCGCTCACAATGGCGGGCCAAGGTCCACGTTTGACCGTCCGAGTGCCCGCGCGGGACTAGTTCCACATGCAGCGGCAGGTCGTGTTGAACGGCTAGGTTCAACGCATCGATAAACCGCAGCAAGTCGTCTAGGAATTCTGGGTCGGCCGTCCCCTCGTGCCGCCGCAGGACGACACTCAGCACGCTCTCCAACAACGGCATTTGAGCGGCCGACAAAACGGGGCTTTGCCAGAACCCAAACCATGCGAGGGCCGTGTTCGGGAACGTCTGAGCAAAGGGTGTTTGCAGATCAAGCATCTCAATCGCGTGGGCGGACTCTTTGACTAAGAGGTCATCGATCGCGGAGGCTGCCGCGTGATCTTTTGCTCCTGCCGACCGGTCTTTCAGCGAAGAACCGTCGGCCGCCAACCAGCCGTAGCATCCTGCCCACAACCGATCGTCGGAGCCAGCAGCATTTGTGTTCGCTGGGCACGTTCGGCAGCATTGCTCAACGGCTTCCGCGCCGCCAAAAATGCTTAGTACCTCGTTCTCACTGAATCCGCGGGCGTCACTGGGGTGTTGCGAAGTGGCCGACGGGTGAACGCAAACGTGCTCGAACACTCGGCCTTCCGATCGAGCGACCGAGAACTCTCGAACGCCCCGCAGTTGGCGAAACGTGGCGTCGGGGGACAGCGAATCTAGCTGCCGCAATTGGCACCGGTGCCCCAACGACCAGCGAACGAACTGCGGCGTCGGTCCGAGAATGGCAACGCTGCGTTTCATGCTGTCCCATCAACAAAGTTATCGAAGCATCCTCCACGAGTTAGTGGCGGAAGTGTCGATTGCCGGCGAATACCATCGGAATTCCGTGTTCGTCGCAGGCGTCAATGACCTCTTGGTCACGCACACTGCCACCCGGTTGAATGATCGCCGCGACCCCTGCAGCGGCGGCAAGCGGAATCGAATCAGCGAACGGAAAGAATGCGTCGGACGAAAGGATCGAACCGCGACTTCGCTCACCTGCTTTTCGAATCGAAATCTGCACCGCATCGACGCGGCTCATTTGACCCGCACCGACGCCCACCAGCGAACGGTCCTTCGACAGACTGATCGCGTTGGATTTTACGAAGCGGACCATCGACCAGCCGAACTTGAGCTCTTCCAGCAATGCGTCGTCCGGCTTGTTCTTTGTAGGGATCGTCCAAGTTGAATCATCGTCGGGCTGGTTGTCGGCATCCTGAGCCAACACGCCACCGACGAGGAACCGGTACTCGTGACGTGGGCTGATCGCACCAAGCTCGCCGACTTGTAGCAAGCGAACGTTCTTTTTCCACTTCGGTTTGGTTTTTAGAATCTCTAGTGCTTCGTCGCTGAAACTGGGCGCAACGATTGCTTCGACGAAGAAGTCACCGCTGGCCAAAAACTCGGCCGTGTCCGCTTCGATGGTTCGGTTGATTCCGACGACGCTTCCAAACGCACTGACCGGGTCACCGGCGAAGCCCTTGCGAACGGCTTCGACCAGTGTGTCCGCCGCCGCAGCACCGCACGGGTTGTTGTGTTTGATGACGCTGCACGCGGGCGACGACTGGCTGCGCGCGATCGACAACGCGCTGTCTAGATCGAGCAAATTGTTGTACGAAAGTGCTTTGCCGTTGAGCTGCTCCGCATCAATGACGCTTGCTTCGGTACAGCCTTGCATGCGATAAACGGCCGCCGATTGATGGCTGTTCTCGCCGTAGCGGAGCCCGCACTTCTTTTGTAGTTGCAGCGAGACGGTCGCCGGAAAATTGTCGTCGCTCGTTGGGGCATCGGTGCCTGATGAACGAAAATAATCGGCGATGGTCGCGTCATACGCCGCCGTGTGCTCAAACGCGGCTGCCATCAGTCGCTTTCGAGTCTCCGGAGTCGTACAGCCACCGGCCTCAATTTCCGCTTGCACGGTCGCGTATTGATTTGCGCTACTGACGATGGTCGTGAACGCATTGTTCTTGGCCGCCGCACGAACCAGGCTTGGTCCGCCGATATCGATTTGCTCGATCGCCTCGCACTCCTTGATCCCAGGCTTGGCGATCGTCTCGGCAAAGGGATACAGGTTCACGACGACCAGTTCAAACGTGCTAATGTCGTGGTCGGCCAGCGATTGCATGTCCGACGGCAAGTCATGCCGGCAGAGGATCCCGGCAAAAATTTTCGGGTGTAGTGTTTTGACTCGCCCGTCCATCATCTCGGGAAATCCCGTGTAGTCGGCGACATCGACGACGGACAGCCCGGCCTCTTCCAAGTGTCTCCGTGTGCCTCCGGTGCTATAAATTTCGATGCCTTGGGCGGACAGCGCTTTCGCGAAATCGGCAACGCCTGTTTTGTCGCTAACGCTCAGCAGAGCGCGTTTGATTTTGGGTGATGACATTAAACGTTGGTGGTCAGTAAAAAGAATGATTCAGTTTTGGCCGAGACGCCGCTCGGGCACCGCTCGCAACAACCCTTTCAGACACCCAAACGCACTTGGTGTTCGCAAAACGACCAGAAGTCGTTACTGCTGACGGCGCTCGGTGCGTTGCGTTTAGCTAGAAGGGGATATCGCCTTCGTCGTATGAGGCGTCGGCGAACGCATCGTTGGCTTGGTTCATATCGTCGGCACCCGACTCGCCACCGCCCGACACAACCTTGAAGCTAATCGCTTCGGCCGACAGGAAGTATTTCACTTCGCTCTGCGGATCTCGTTGCCACTTGCGGCCCGAAAGTTTGTAGCTGACTTCGACGGTGTCGCCGACATTCATGTCGTCCGCGATCGAGCATGCATCGCGAGTAAATTCGACGGGAATATAATTGCTGAATCGACCGTCCTGCTGCTCCAGCACGACCAATCGCTTTTGAAAACCCTTTTGTCCGTAGGTTTTCGTTTCTTCCACCAAGTGGACCACACCGGTTACCTTTGAATCGCTCATCTGTCTCTTTCGCTGCTAAAACGCTGCTAATTCCGTCCCCAAGCACGGGGTAATTTTGAGCCACAGATGATAGCCGATTTTGTCCTTGCTGACACTCACCTGCGACGGTCCGACTTTCGACGATCCGTGCTGGACCAGTTGCCGAGTATTGACGCTGATTCGGTCAGGCGTTGTACTTTAATTTCTGCGGCGGGGTGATTGCGAGGGAGTCCGAGCCCGCTTGCGACCCGACGAAGCCATCCAATGTCGCGGCCTGTGTGTCGAGGTGTGGCCGGCGCATGAACAGCGGATCAGCTTTTTGCTTTCCCGGGCGGCTGTTTTTTTGAAAGACTTCACAACCATGAGTGAACCCAACGAACCGAAAGAACTCAATGGCGTAAACGAAGAGTTCGCTGCTCAGGTGCCGAGTCAACCCATCGATCGGTTGGCAATCGCACGCAGTTGGCTGCCTCGGTACACGGGGATGCCGATCGAGGCCTTTGGGGATTACGTGCTGCTGACGAATTTCGACTACTACGTCCGGCAATTTGCTGCTCGGTTTGACTGTGAGATCCACGGCTATGGTAAACCCATGCAGGCCGCCACGAACTCGGATGGCTTGACGATCGTGAATTTCGGGATCGGTTCGGCCAACGCCGCGACGGTGATGGATCTGTTGAGCGCGCGGCAGCCAAAGGGGGTCCTGTTTTTAGGCAAGTGCGGTGGTTTGAAAGACTCGACCGAGATCGGGAACTTCATCCTGCCCATTGCCGCGATACGCGGTGAAGGAACGAGCGACGACTATCTGCTGCCGGCTGTTCCCGCGTTGCCGTCCTTCAAGCTACACAAGTTCGTATCCGAACGCTTGGTCGAGCGAGAGCTTGAGTATCGAACCGGCGTGATTTACACGACCAACCGTCGGCTGTGGGAGCACGATGAGGAATTTCGTCAGCGGTTGCGGGCGATGACTTGTATCGGCATCGATATGGAGACCGCGACCCTGTTTATCGTCGGGCACTACAATCAAATTTCCCGAGGCGCTTTGTTGTTAGTTTCTGATGTGCCGACGACACCCGAAGGCGTGAAAACGGAGGCCTCGGACAATGCCGTGACAAAGAACTGGGTGGATTTACACCTCGAGATCGGAATCGAAGCGATGTCCAGCATTGGTAGTAAGGGCGAGCAGATTCGGCATTTTCAGTATTGAATGTAGTGCCGCCCGCTGCTGTGCCGCTGCCAGATAGACTCGTTCTCGCGAGCAAATGACTCGACCCAGCTTGCTCGGTGCCGCTGCCGGCCTCAGTTCGGTTGAACGAATTCGGGGATCGGGCATCAAAAATAAGGGCTCTTGTGCCGGTCGAGCCGCCTGAAAAGTGCGGTTTTGCTCACAAAAGCGGTTGACGCGGGTACCGGCTGCTTGCGAATTCCCAGTTACTCCGGTACTTTTTTGAATGAGAAAAATCCTGTCAACCCCGGTTGACGGATTTTGTCAACGTTTATTTTCAGAGTTTCGGGTTTGCGGTCGAACGCCCGAAGGCGACGCGAGGAATGCGACGTTAGAAAATCAAGTCAAACGGAATGCTTGAGAAATGGAATTTACCTACAGGGAATTTTAATGTTAGTGCTTAGTCGAAAAGTTGGCGAACGGATTTGGATCGGTGACGAGATCGCCGTGACGATCGTTCGAATTACCGGTGGCGGCGTTCGCGTCGGCATCGAAGCTCCTTCCGAGATGCCCGTTGTCCGTGAAGAGTTAAAGCTAAAGCTGGAACAGCAACAGGCTGAGGCCGATGCCTCCGCCGAGGAAAAACCTTTGCCTCGCTAGATTGACCGAGATCGGGTCCTGCCAGCAATTCGCTTTATCGTTCGCTGGCGATTGGTGCGAGGTTTATTTCAGACCCGCAAAGATCGTTTCTTTTTCTGCCACGTGAGCGTCTTTCGTCATCACGATTCGGCCAGAACGCAGGTCGACTTTTCGTTTTGGCATGTCTTCAAGCGACCCAAATTGCTGCACGAATTGGAATAGAGCGTTTCGCTTTACTTCAGCCGTCGCTTCCCCCACTGCTTCTTTGCCCGGCGCGTTGCCCCAGATAACTTGAGTTCCATTTTGGGGCCAAAGCTCGAACGGCACCGGTGACAACGATTGCTCTTTCGTCGAACGTCGTGTTGTGATTCGGTGAACGCCCAGTTTGCTCACTGCCGGGCCCAATGCTGCGATGATGTAAGCCGCGTCGGTGACGCGCAGATCGGGCCAAGCCGACCAGGTCGTTAGGTGTTCATAGTGCTGCGGTTGGAACACCGAGATTTTCGGCAAGTGCAGATGTTGCAGCACCTCCGGCGGCATGACGATGCCCGCTTGGTCGACCGGCATGACTTGGGCCGTTTTCGTTCTGTCCCATCCCATCACGGTGGTTGGATTGAGTGCGACCATCGCGACCGGCTGTCGGTAGCGAACATCGACCTTCAGTCCTTTTGTCGATTTTTTGACTTGTTGGACCTCTTGCACCCAGCCAACGGATTGCAGTTTGGCGGCTGATTTTGCGACGATATCGGTATCCAGAATCGTGGGCGGTCGTTGTCCCGCCGGGCGATCGAGCAGCAATCGTTTCAGATCCACGGTCGCCCATTTCGGAGCCGCGGTGATTTGGACTCGATCGGCCGTCAGTTCGTAATCCTCCGCCGGGATAACGCGATGCTGGTGCGTTTCCCACAAGTGCAGCACTCCACCGATCAGCACGGCCGTGCCTATCACGAACAGGGTGCCCGGGTGCAGCAAAACGCCTCGTAGCGAAAAGCCGTTCATCAGTCGGTCAAGGATGTCTTCGCTTCGCCGTCGCGCCATCTTTATTCCCGGTCCGTCGTGGAGGATCAATCTCGCCCGCTCAGCCTGATACGCGGGCACACTTGATGGTTATCGAAACGAATGACCGCCACTATTTGCCAAACCATTAACCGTCGCCCAAACCGAAACAAACCAAACGATTGGAAGATCCGGCAGACGTGCCGCCGCTGGTGTTTCCTAGGCCAGCGTGCAAAATAGAGCGTCATGTCTGAACTGGAAAAGCTCGACGACCTACTGGATCAGTGGGAGGAAGCGCGCGAGCGGGGACGGGCTGTATCGGTTGAGCAGTTGTGTCACGACTGCCCTGAATTGCTGACGCCTCTTCATCGCAAGATCGCGGCGCTTGAGGCGTTTGATCGCTGTGTGAATCGTGACGGTCAAGATAATCAGGATCGCGGGAGTTCATTTGCCGCGGATTCTGGCTCGTCGCGATCGCCAGCTCAGGCAGACGC
>CAZLFF010000055.1:5699-21601 GCA_964558755.1 uncultured Pirellulaceae bacterium | reverse complement strand
TATTGAAAGTTCACAGGCGCAGCGAGCCGAAAAAGCGAAAATCAAATACACGCCGCTCAAAGAAGTCCTGCAAGGCAAACGTGTGATCTTGGTCGAGGACTCCATCGTCCGCAGCACGACGATGAAGGCATTGCTACAGCGAATTCGTGACGAAGGCGGGGCGAAAGAGATTCACGTTCGCGTGGCTTGTCCGCCGATCGTGGCCCCGTGCTATTACGGGATCGACATGAGCACAATCGACCAATTGTTCGCCCCCCGCTACTACGCGCCGGGCGAACCGCTAACGTTGGATATCCAAGACCGCATGGCAACCGATCTCGGTTGTGATTCCTTGCGATACTTGCCGATTGAATCGGTCGCCCGCGCGATCGGCATCGGTAAAGACGGACTCTGCCAAGCCTGCATCAGCACAGAGTACCCAACTTCAACCGGCGAGCGTTTGTATCAGCTAGACCGTGAAGGTTTTGTTCGCGGGAAGACGACCGGAAACGGTCGTGCTTACGACGTCGCGAAGACCTAACGACCTTGCGGACCCGCGTTACTGCTCTTTGTGAAACTGACAGCGGAACACGTCATGATCGTGCTTCCGCATTCGTCGCTCGAAATGAGTTCGATAGTCCATGTCGTGCTCGGCGGGCGTCTCGGGCACCGGATGAGGCCCAGTGAGTGAACTGTGCTCCTTCATTAGGCCGCACGTTTCCTCGTAGTACTCTTCCACGTCCGTCCAAAAGTGGAACACGCCGCCGGGGATCAGCACGCGTTGCAGATCCGCGATGAAGCCAGGTTGCATCACGCGACGCCGGCGATGACGTTCCTTCCACCACGGGTCGGGAAAGTAAACGTGGACCGCAACGGCGCACGCGTCAGGCAGAAATTCACGGAACATCTTCAGCCCGTCGCCCGACATCATGTGAGCGTTCGTGCGCTCGTTTTTGGCTAACTTGTAAGCCGCGAACTTGCAGTACTTGCGGGCGATCTCGTTGCCCAGAAAATTCCGCTCGGGCACTTTGCCAGATTCGTTCAACACGAACAGGCCCTTACCGCTGCCAACCTCGATCTCCAGATCGGCCGTCTGGCCGAACAGCATCTGCGGGTCAAAGCCCGGTTGCAAGTCTTCGACGTCGGACAGGTGCCGACTGAAATCAACATCCGGATCAATTTTGGGAAGCGTGCGTCGGCCCATGGTTGGATTGAATACGAGGTCAGAATTCGGAGATCGGAAATCAAATAAAAAAGCCCCACACAAAAGCGCTGGGGCGCAAAGACTGGCTTTCTGAATCTTTGCGCCTTGGCGCCTTTGCGTGAGGCTCGGTCGCTATCTGCTAGGCAGGCGAGGCCTCGTCAGCTGACGGCGAACTATGGTGTTTTGATCTTCTTGTTCTTGATCTTACGGCCGCGGTTGTTGGCGGGGCGTTTGCCGTGGTTGGCTTTTTTAACTTTGTGGCTTGGCTTGGCCATGATTGGGCTCCTGAGTATTTCCAGCTAATTCGAGGATTTCGAAGGGCAACAGATTACCAGCCGACCTTGCCCTCGCAAAGGTCTAACGACCGACTGTGGGCCGCGAATCCTGCGAAATTAGCCGCGATTGGTCAGTTTCACCAAATCCGCCAGCGTTTCGGTCGCCTGACCGCGATCGATCGCCCCCGCACAGCGGTCGGCCCCTTGGGCCAGCGAATCGGCCATCCCGGAAACCCACAGGGCCGCGGCCGCATTGGCGATCACGATATCCCGCGCCGCGCCAAGCTCGCCGCCCAGCACGCGTTCGATCAGCTCGGCACTTTCGGCTGGGTCTTCAACCTGAATCAGCGACAGGTCGGTTGGCTCGAAACCAAAATCTTTCGGTGCGAACGAGCCATCGGTCACCACACCTCCGCGAACCTCGGAAACATCGGTCACGTCCGCGATCGAGATCTCGCCAAGCCCGTCGCGTGAGTGAACGACGATCGAACGCTCGGTGCCCAGCAGCGACAGCGCGTTGGCGACCGCGTGACGAGTCTCTCCAACGCCGGCCCCCAAAACCTGGTGCGGTGCGGCGGCCGGATTGCATAGCGGCCCCAGCAGATTGAAAATCGTCGGATGCTCCAAACTTCGGCGCACGGACATCACGTGCTTGACCGACGGGTGAAACAGCGGGGCGAAACAAAAGCAGATCCCAATTTGGTCGAGGCATTTTTCGACAACCTCGTGCGAGCACTCGATGTTGACGCCCAGTTCGGCCAGCACGTCAGCCGACCCCGTTTTGCTGGTGGACTTTCGATTCCCATGTTTGGCAACCGCCGCACCGGCCGAAGCCGCGACGATCGCGGCGGTGGTGCTGATATTGAACGTCCCAGACTTGCCACCGCCCGTTCCGCACGTGTCAACAATGTGTTCGCGTCGTGACTCGATGGGACGCATGTGCTTTCGCATCGCGCTGGCGGCCCCGGCGAGTTCCTCGACCGTTTCCCCTTTCTGGTGAAGTGCAACCAGAAGATCACGGACTTGCTCGTCGGTGCTCTTGCCTTGCATGATCCAGTCGATCAGCTCGTCCATTTGCGGCATCGTTAACGATTGGCCAGCGGCAACGTGTTCGATCGCGTCTTTCATCGGCGGTGACCTCAGTGACCTTAAAGAGTCTAGCTTCGCAGAGCTATTGTGGTTGTGGCGGCTGGTGGACCGTCGTAAAATTGGGTTTCACATCGATCGACCGGACGCAGTTTAACATAAACCCGCGACCGATATACTAACTCGATCGTAACGCCGCGCGACGACGGGACATCCATTCGTTGCCGCTGCCGGCTCGCCGTCGGCTTCTTCGCTTCAACTGGGCTTCAATCGATCCAATCAACAAGTTTCTATGGCACGGAAAGTCATCATCGATTGCGACTTGGGCACCGACGACGCGGTCGCCTTGTGCATGATGCTGAACGATCCGGACTTGGAGATTCTGGCCGTTACCGCGACCGAGGGAGTCGTCGCGGCCGAGCAGGCCAATCATAACCTGCAGGCGATCGTGGCCGAGATCGATCCGGAACGCTACCCTCGTTTGGGTTTGGCGTCGCCAGCCGATGATGCTCCCGCGGTCGACACGCGGTACCTGTACGGTGACGACGGGCTGGGCAATGTGAATTTGGCCTACAGCAGCCGGCAGCGTTCGATGGCGTCGGACAAGCTAATTGTCGATTGCGCTCGCGCGTATCCGGATGACGTGACATTGATCTGTCTCGGCCCGCTAACCAATCTGGCCCGAGCACTGCGACGCGAGCCTAATTTGCCGACAATGATCAGCCAGGTCGTGATGGTCGGGGGCAGCTTAACCGCGCGAGGAAATATCTCCCCGTGCAGCGAGTTCAATTTTTACTTCGACCCCAAGAGCGCGCGCGAGGTTCTCTCGACGCGAATCACCAAGACACTCATTCCGCTGGACGTAACGTCCCAGGTCACGTTTGGGCTGGAACTAATGGACGAGCTGCCATGCGTCCAATCGCGAGTCGGTCACTTCCTGAAACAAGTGCTCCCGTTCGCCTTCCGCTCGTTCCGACAGCGCCTGGGCCAAGAGAACATTACGCTCAATGATGCCATCGGCGCGCTAGCGGTGCTGGATCCGGACTTGTTCGAATTGGAATCGATGTCAGCGGACGTCGAAACCGAGGGCGAACTAACGCGGGGCCTGCTGGTGCTGGATCAACGACGCGATTCAAACGCTCAACCCAACGTCGAAGTCGCAACGTCACTGCGAATAGACGCAGCGCGGCAGCAATTGATCGATCGCTTGGTCGTTGCCGGTAATCGTAGCCGTTGACCGGTGGTGCAAACGAGCCGACGCGACAGAGCGGCTTTGCGACACGACGCCCACTTATTCGATCTGACGCAAACGTTTCCGATTCGCGATCGTGACTTGGACGGTTTGGAAGCTCCCGGAGCGATACAGCAGCACGTCGACGGTGCTGTTGATCGGGGTCAGGCTGACTTTGGTGACCAGTTGCGAATCATCCGCAACCGGCGAACCGTCGTACTCGAGGATCACGTCACCCGTTGCAATGCCGGCTCGCGAGGCAGGCGACTGCGGCGTGACGTTGGAGACCAATGCTCCGTTAGCGTAGTCCAGCCCTAGCGTTTTCGCTTTGGCGAACGAGTAGCGACCGTCCAATGACACACCCAAAAAACCGCGATTGACGACGCCGTAGTTAATCAGGTCTTCGGTGACTCGCATCACCATATTCATCGGAATCGAAAAACCGATGCCGTCGTTGCCGCCGCTATTGCTGGCGATGGCCGTGTTCACACCGATGACTTCGCCACGCAAGTTCATCAGCGGCCCGCCGCTATTGCCCGGGTTGATCGCCGCGTCGGTTTGAATGAAGTTCTGATACCGAACGCCCTGCGGTCCAAGTTCTAGGTCATGTCGGCCGAGTGCACTAACAATGCCATAGCTGGCGGAATGGCTGAGCCCAAACGGACTGCCGACGGCGACCACGAAGTCACCAATTTCTAGTTTCTGACTATCGCCCAAACGCGACGCAACAAAATCGTTGCCGGTGAGTGCGATCACGGACAGGTCAGTCTGGCGGTCGTGCATCAAACGAGCTGGATAGTGCAACCGACCATCGATCTCGACTCGGATGTCGCCCGGTCGGCAACCTTCGATCACGTGAAAATTTGTGATGACGTAAAATTTATCTCCATATTTTACAACGACGCCCGAGCCCGCTTCCTCAATCATGACGGGGCGGCGAGCTTCCTCGCGTCGCGAGGTGGCACTGCTTTTCTGTTCCTTGCGAGCCTCGATGTGGGCAACGCCGGGCCGAACCGCTTTGATCAAACGCTTCAGCAAAGAGTGATGTCGCTCGACCGCGGCGGCTTCAACCGCCAGATCTTGATACAGCTTGTTCTGCGACTCAACACTGACCTTTCGCGCTGTCACCGTCTGAGCAGAACCGGGCGTCGCAAAACAGAAGGCCAACAGCGACGCCAACAACCATGGCATCCATTTTTGCTGGCCGCTGAAGTAGTCGTATTGGGTCGGCGAATCGCACATGATCGCATTCTCGGTGAGGGTCAGGTTGGTTCCAGCGTAGCGAAAAAAACTTGCCGTTTCGAGCGTTTGGGCACGTGTGGCGATGGCATTCTGGTTTCGCGGGCGGCTTGTGAGGGTCAGGGAAAGTAGCGGGAGGGACTGTGGGTCTGGCTGTGGGTCTTTTTGAATCGTTATGGGCGTTGAGTTCTCGCGGATTTCTTAGCCCCGTAATTCATCGACATGGCGAGCTACCCCGGTGCTTGTCGTCGCAAGTGAGCGGTGACGTAAACACTCAGTCTGGCCCATTTTAGTTCCGCGTAACGCGTTGGTGGGCGAATGCGTTACGAAAAATTTGGGTCCATGTCACCGGTATGAAGTTCTGGGTTTAGCACGACGCTCCAATCAACAACCGCGCTAGGTTCGATGCCGGCGACTTCCGCGGCCCGTTTGCATTGGATGCAGCACGACGCGTAAGGCAACGCCTGCATGCGAGCCTGTTTAATGTTGCGGTTGCAGCCGCGGCACTTTCCGAACGTGCCGTCCTTAACTCGCTTAAGCGCTTCCTCGATCAAACCAAGTTCTCGGGTTTCAACCTCCGCCAACTGAGAACTGATCTCACCGCTGGCACTGGCACTGGCAAGGTCAGCGATGTCACCGTCACTGCGTTGACTGAGTTCTCGCAGCAAGCTGTCATCACCATTGACGGCTTGACGGAGTGCGTCGCGACGCTCGGTCAATACGCCTTCCATCTTCTTAATAAAATCTTTTCGTGCCATCGGGCTGTACCGGCTGGTTGAGTTTGGGGCCGCTAACGGTTGCGGGATTCGCCGAACTATAGGATGCCCCTAAGCAATTCAAGGACGAAGCCATCAACCAAGGATGCTTTTTCGTAATTTAATTTTTCCGTGTTGCCAAAACGCATCATCACGTGCATGGGAAGCAATTGGGATAAGTAGATGGAAACCCGAATCACGCCCCGCCGTTCATGCACACGCAAAACAGCCAGCTAACCACAGCTAACAAGCTCAGCGGCATCGAGGGTGCGGTCTTCCTTCCTGTTCATTGTTCCTTTAAGGGTGTTTCCAAGCATGTGTCTGATGTACGCAGCTAGAACGGTAACTACACGTTCATTCGGACTGACGGGTGCCCCCAATCGTCTTCGCAAACAGGTTGTGACGATTGATACGGTTAGGCTGTCGCTTTAGTTCGACCAGACCATCGAATCTCGCAAATCTTCCGTTCTGGTTTGACCAACCATCAAGGGAAAGCTAGATCCCTCTGCGAGCACGGGCTGCCCTGATTGCAGTTGTTTTCGCAGGCTAAAGATGACGAACCCCAATTTTGATTGACCCCACTCATGAATACTCAACCAACTGCTACTCCAGAAACAACCTCGACTGACTTGGTACTCCAATTTGTCGGTGGCTCCAAAGACGGGCAACAAGTTACGATCAACACAGCCCGTTGCATGCTGGGGGTCAAGCGTCGCAATGCCGAAACCGGCGAAACCACCACCGGCCAGTGTGCGATCTACCGTGGGTCGACCGGCGTCGCCGTCCAGAGCCGTGGTGCCGACATTCTGATCAATGGTCGTCCTGAGCAATCAGCGTGGCTACAAGTTGGTGATCGACTGCAACTGACCGCGTCGCAAACTGTCGAAGTGGTTCAGCTAGGACAAGCCGAGGGCGAGATTGATCCCTCAATTTTCGAGGTGTCTGCTGCTACGACAGACCAGCCCCGAGGTCATGACTCAGCTCAGACGGCTGACGACAGCTACCGAGCTGCGATGACGGCAGTTGAACAAGCTCAAGCTGCCGACCAAACCGACGCCCAACCATTCGCGAGAGATCAACGGTTCGCGTCGCTCGAGTCAAGCATCAACGAACTGCGTCAGGACACCGATGGAGTCAGCGACCGCTTCGACCGCTTAGAAAATTCACTCAGCATATTAACCGACCAACTTCAGCAACTGACGGAGCAAGGACTTTCAGCAACCGCGCCAGCGACTGTTGATGTTGACGCGGAAGCCGGTGTCGATGCAACGACAGAGTCCGAGAACATCGCGGCCGAAGAAACCGACACGCCGTCCCAAGACGCTTATGACGCGTTGACCGCCGAGACAACACCAACGACATGTGCTCTGCCGGCGGTTGTCGATAGCGAAGAAGCCAACGGCGAAGTGGCGGAAGCCACGGCCGAAGTAATCGACACCTATGCAGCCGGAACCGAATCTGCTGAAGCAGGCGACGGAAGCAGCCTCGCTTCGTTGTTCTCCGAACTTGCGGACAACGACGCCGTCGCCGAGCCGGTTGCCGAAACACCAGTTGATCATGTTGATGCAATCGTTGACTCTGTGATCAATGCCGAACCTGTAGCCGACACATCGGCTGAGCAGCCGCAAACGCCGGTGGACTTCGTCAAAGACGAAACAGACACGTCAAGCGACCAACCGGCTGAGACAGTTGCGGACCTGTCGGCCTCGATCGCAGACGCTTTCAAATCTGTTTCAGAAACAGCGGAAGATCCAACAACCGCCGAAGCCGATATCACAGCCGAGACAGAAGACGAAGCAAAAGCCGAAACGGAAGCTGAAGCTGAGCCAACAGACATCGCGCCAGCAATTATCGAAACGGATCCAGCAGAATCGGTCGCTGACATTTTCGCTCGCCTTCAAAACGAAACTGTCGCATCGTTTGATGACGAAGAACCGGTCGCCGGTGCCGAGACAGAACCTTCCGAAGGTATCGAGAACTCGATCTCTTCTTCTTTCAGCCAACCAACAACTGACGAAGAGGCGACCACCGAAGCGGAATCTGCACTACCAACCGAAATGGAAGATGACACGAGAACGGAAGCAGACGCCGATGCCAATGCAGCAGCCGACGCTGAATCGTTCAACGCCGATTTCGCGACAGCCGACGCGACAACTACTGAAGAGCCTGCCGTGGATGCCCCTGCGGTCGAGGACTCCACGACAGAAATGCCAGAAACAATCAATGATGTTTCGTCTGTCATGGATCGGCTTCGAGCTGAAATGAATGGGGAAGAGCCCGCCGCAGACGAGCCGGCAGCAGACGAGCCAACTGCGGAACAGGAGTCGACCGAAACAACTCCAGTCGCTACCGCGCAAACCAGCACAGGCGATGAATCGGTTGACGATTACATGTCAATGCTTTTGTCACGAATGCGTGGTGATTCGGATGGGGCCACAACTGCTGAGCCTTCCGTCGCTGAACCAGTCGCAACCGATGACATGGCAGCAAGCGTCAGCAAAAGCCAAACGCAACCAGAGGCTGCGAAATCTGCCACGCTGCTGACCGCCGAAGAATTTAAGCCCCGCCGCAAGGCAGCTCCGATCAAGTCTTTTGACAAGATGCGTGAACTTGCTAACTCAAGTACTCGATCTGCGATTGAGCGAAGCATCAGCAGCCAAAAGCAACAACGTTCTCGAAACTTGATTCTTCAATCATTGTCGCTGGGCAGCCTGGCCCTCACTGCCGTCATGGTTACCACGCAAGCGATGATGCCGGCCGCCGCCTTCGGATGCATTTTTGCTCTGGCATTCGGCTACCTGATTTACGACACGGTCAAACCGACCGTAGCCACGCCAACCGTCACGGTCACCAAACGAGAACCAGCCGCCGTTAACGCGGACGAGGAACCACAAGCGGAAGCGGCAGTCGCAGAGACCGAAGCAACGGCACCTGAAGCAACAATCGTCGACTAAACCGGTTGCTGTGGCCAACCGCTTGAAACTCAAACGGTTCGCACAAACTGAAACCATTGGGAAAACGAGGATTCGTCATCCCTGAAGCGTCGCGTCACTTAGGTGGCGCGGCGTTTTGTCTTTGATAGTCAAACCGCAGACAAGCTTGACTTGCCGACCGTCCAGCTAAAATCCGCGGTCGCGCTGTATGTCTGCAAAGTCCCGCAATCGGTAACCGACGCCCGCCTCATCACACACGCGACAAAACGCCCGCAGAGCGACGCCAAATCCGTCCGGACCACTGAAGCCGCCAAACTGACCACCGCCTTTGACGTGCGGCTCCATGTCGGCGAACACCCCCGCGACGCCGCGCGACGTCATCCGCTCGTGCAACGTCGGTAGAAAACCGGCAACGTCCGCCATGATTTTCGCGTGAGACGAATCGCCAATGTCAGCTGGCACGAAATGCTTAACGGCTTCTTCGTCGACGTGGTCGATCTTTCCTTGGCTCTTTGCCGATTCGGGAACCTTAAAATCTTTGATATGAATCCAACCCATCCCCGGCTTCATTGCCAAGTACTGCTCGAAAACTTCCTCCGGCGAGTAACCCTGCATCACAAGGTTGCCTCCATCAAAGATTAACACGCAGCCGCCGTGGTTGATCGCTGAATGCATCTCAGCCAGCACGGGACCATTCTGGCCAACCAAGTTGGCTTCGACCTCCAAACCATAAGTCAAACCGTGCTTGTCGCACACGTCAACAATTTGGCCAACCTGATCGGTCGCCTGAGCCACATGCGTTTGCAGGTCACTGCCGCGTGGATGGTAAAAGGAGAAACCTCGGACAAGCTTCGAGCCCAACCGGTTTGCCAAATCGCACGCGCGAGGCACCTCGTCGGCTAGATACTCGGCAAACGGGCGATAAGGAGTCGTCGTTCCGTCATCCACATCACACAGCTTGACCTTACCAATCGGCGAACCCAGTGACGAAACGCTCAACCCGTACTCGTCCAGCTTGGCGATCACCGTTTTCAGCTCCGCATCATCCAACGCCATCACGTTCTTAATACCGTTGCCAGCATCGACGAATCGAATGGACAGATAACGCAAGCCTAACGCTGCAAAGGCACAAAATTGCTGGTCAAGCGTTTTCTCGTTGGCAGCCTCGTCAGAGAATCCGGACAGCAGCAGGGAAGAAGGCATGGGGAGTTTTGAGGGTTCAGGGTTAAGGGTTCAGAGTCAGCAGCCGAATTTCAAATTTCGGTTTTCGATTGGCAAAAAACCGCCGTGCGCTCGCACTGAAAACTGCGCACTAGGAACCTCACACGATCAGCTTCAACCTTCCGCCACATGCTCACACGTAATCACTGAGCGAATTCCACCCCTGGGGGTCCATTTCGCAGTAAGCGTTGCTCGCCGCGGCTTCGCGACAGCCACAAAGTCTTCGAGAATTGTGTTGGTGACTTTTTCGTAGAAAATACCTTCGTTGCGAAAACGTTGCAGGTACATTTTGAGGCTTTTCAATTCCACACAGGTCTTGTCCGGGACGTACTCAAACGTCAGCACACCAAAATCTGGCTGGCCCGTTTTTGGACAGACCGAGGTGAACTCGGGGCACTGGATTTCAATGACGTAGTCCCGATGCGGGAACGAGTTCTCGAACGTCTCCAGCATGTCGCGAAAAGAGTTGCTCATCGATATAATCGTAAAAGTTCTGATTCGAAGGGTCGCAGACTTCGCCCACAGGACGCAGGACCGACCGCCAAGCTCTAAACATAACTAAACCCTCGCCAACGACCAGCCCGCCGACGCGTTGACATGTTGATTTCCGAAATCTATCAGTCGCGGCAGGGCGAGGGCCTGCTTACAGGAACCGACAGCGTATTTGTGCGCACCAGCGGCTGCAATCTGCGTTGCGGATTCTGTGATACTCCGTTTACCTCGTGGCAGCCCCAGGGAACCGCGATGAGCGTTCAGCAGATCGTCCACCAGGTGACCCATGAACACTCCGCCGATCACGTCGTCATCACCGGCGGTGAACCCATGCTGCCTGCCGAAATGGCTCAGCTGTGCGAGGCTTTGTCGCAGGCGGGAAAGCACATCACCATTGAAACGGCCGGAACCATTTTCAAGCCCGTCACCTGCGACCTTATGTCCATCAGCCCCAAGCTCAGCAATTCGAAGCCGGCGGAGAGCAGGGCAGGGGACTGGGCTCGTCGACACGATCAAACCCGCTTCCGGCCCGAAGTTACCCAGCAGCTGATGGATCGCCACGCTTACCAGCTGAAATTCGTTGTCGATCGACCGGAAGACATCGACGAGATCATCGACTACGTTGGCCATCTGAACGATTGCGACCCGGACCGAATTCTACTGATGCCAGAAGGAGTCGATTCGGAAATCCTTGCCTCGAAAGAACAATGGCTCGGCCCGATCTGCGACCGCCACGGTTTCAAACTCTGCCGGCGAATGCACATTCAATGGTACGGCAACACCCGCGGCACGTAGCCAACACGGACCAATCGTTCGGCAACAGGCCGACCTCAATTCGGCGACCCCAGCCCCTTTACTGATTCAACAACCAACGAAAGCCCATCATGCGAGGTTTCGGATTCCTCCTGTTTGTCGCGATGACCTTCTGCTGCTGGGGCCTCTACGGGCCCGTGCTACACATCGGCCAAGCCCAAATGTCAGGCGAGCCTGGCAAGCTCAGCTCGCTACGGCCTTTCATTTGCGTTGGCGTCGCCTACTTCCTGATCGCCGTCGCCTACCCGCTGATTGTCTTGCGAACCAAGGGCGAGTCCGGCAACTGGACCACCGGGGGAGCGATTTTATCTTTTGCCGCCGGCGCGATCGGAGCCATCGGTGCGCTGGGGATCATCTTGGCATTCAAGTTTCAAGGCAAACCCGTCTACGTGATGCCGCTGGTGTTTGGACTCGCGCCGATCGTCAACACGTTGGTCACGATGCTTATGGCACGCACGTTCAAGCAAGCGTCGCTGCCGTTCTATCTGGGAATCGTCATCGTCGCACTCGGAGCCGCGGGCGTTCTCGCATTCAAACCAACCGCCAAGCAACACGCCGGACATCCACCTGCCGACAAAATGACCCAAGCCGATGTGATCGAACAGATCGACGATCGAATCATCGAAGCTCAAGCCGAACAAGGTCGCAGGGCAACAGGCAATCCGTGGTACGTCGCCATGGCCATCGCAGTCACAGCACTTTGCTGGGGCGCGTACGGGCCCGTGTTGCATAAAGGCCAAGCACGAATGAGCGGCAGTCGCCTAAGACCGTTTTTATGCGTCGGCCTCGCCTACTTTGCGATCGCCGTTATTGCCCCGCTGTTTCTGCTTGGTTCGTTCGAGGAACCGGGCGGCTTTCAAAACATCGGAGGCGTTTTCTGGTCACTGGCCGCCGGTGCCGCGGGAGCCATCGGGGCGTTGGGGATTATTTACGCGTTCAACTTTGGCGGTCGGCCAATCTTTGTCATGCCGTTGGTGTTCGGCCTAGCGCCAGTTGTGAACACGTTCACCGAGACGATTTCCAAAGGGCTTTTTGGCCAAGTCCAGTCAATGTTTTTCATCAGTTTAGCCATGGTCATCATCGGTGCTGTGATGGTGCTGGTCTTTGCCCCCCGCGGGAAAAAGCCAATCGCTCCCAAACCAGAGCCCGCTTAGTCGCACCCCTCCAATCCACCCATGACCGACGAACAAAAAGCCCTCGCCATCGACGACTTGCTGTCCCATGTCTGGATGGTGCGCACGTTCCTCAAACATTGCGAAGAAGCCGAAGAAGATGACGAACTGCGCGAGGTTCCGCGTGCTTTGTACGACTGCATGTTGGCACTGGGACCGCCGCTGCGAGATCGTGATTGGCCCAAGTATTTGAAGCAGGCCAAGAAGAAGCTAAAGAAGTTGAACGCCGCCGTCGAGCTGTTCGAGGACATTCAACCGGAGATCTCCAGCCACACCAACTTTCAAATGGCGGTCCAGTCGCTGAAAGTTGCCGTCGCGCAAGTGAATGAACTGCTCGAATCGAATTGAATTGAGTCCGCAACGGCATTGCGACGCACTTACAAACGGCATGATCGCGCCTGCACATTCGTTTGCGCACTTTAACATGCGGTGCGATTGATGATTCATTCACACGCGCGTTGCGAAAACTTTTTGACTCTCAAAAGAGAAAAAGGGTGTCTTGCGCGGCGAGTTTCAAAAAAAAATGCAAAAAAATTTGTACATTTTCGAACGCGAAATTTTAGTGCGCGATCTTTTTAAAACGTGTTGATCGTTAAACCAAATTTGACCCGCGCGCGCACAATCTTTTCCGCACTGAAACGCGTTTTCTTTTCTGTCGAAGCCTTTCATGATCCGTTTATGGCACGTCGGATCGCGTTTAGCGATGCAAACTGAGACTTGGGCGCGGTGAATTGGTTCTCTGAGAGCGTTTATCGCAAAAATACAGCGTTTTCGCGTTAAATGCTTGTTTAATCGCTACTTACGACGGTTGCTAAACTTCAAAAACTGGCTGCCAAAGCATCAAAAACGGCGCCCGGAGTGCCATTCACACAAAACTCACGCGTGCCGAGTCGCTTAGTTTCATTCTGAAACACCCATCACGCGATTCTTTTAGTTTTATAGACGCCAGTTGCAGTTGATTGATTCAATTCTTGCGTTCAACTTGCACTTCAACACTTCACTACCGCGCGCGAACAAGCCTCGCCGTGTAAAAGTTGCTTAATGTTGTCCAAGTAAAATTCCGAAAAGGCTGAAAACAATATTGAAAACTTCGATTAGTTTTCTAAAACTACTCGCGTTGTAACTGCCATCTGTTTTGGTTTCGTTCTTGTTCGTGCGTTGCACTGACTTGATTGATTCAAAACAAACGGACAGGTCATTGATGACCGGTTGGCAGTTCTGTCATTCGAACCATTACTTAATATGGTTTTTTTCGAATGGCGAGTTTGCTCAGGGCTGACGAACTCGTGTTTGCCAGCTGGCAGTAGTACTCGCCAAGGTCTATTAATGGAGGACGTCCTGTGGCCAAGAAAAAGAAGAAAAAGAAAGCTACTAAAAAAGCGACTAAAAAGCGCAAGGTAGCAAAGAAGAAGGTTGCCAAGAAGAAAAAGAAGAAGGTAACTAAGAAGAAAAAAGTAGCTAAGAAGAAGAAAAAGGCTACTAAGAAGAAGAAAAAGAAGAAGGTAGCCAAGAAAAAGAAGAAGGCTACTAAGAAGAAAAAAGCTACCAAGAAAAAGAAGGTAGCTAAGAAGAAGAAAAAGAAGAAAGCAGCCAAGCGTAAGAAGTAGTTCAGACTCCTGAACCAAAGCTGCGATTTGAAACAACGAGACAGGGCCATCGATCATTTGACCGATGGCCCTATTTTTTGCGCCGATAGCAGCCAGCCCCTCTCCAGCGGGCCCGTTGTTTCCAGAAATGCTTCTCGAAATCCCAGTGTTTCGAGGTGGCTCAATAAGAACCGACCCTCGACTTTACCCCAGCACAGGCAACGAAGGCTGAGGTGGGTTGGCCGCCGCGTCATCGGCCAGCTTTTGAACCAACGCCTTCGCAATACCCTCGAGGTACGGCGCGACGTTTTCATCGTCAAAGTTGGCCGCCATCTCACCGGCGTCACCCCGCTCGCGCAGTTGGATGTTGATCGGGATCTCACCCAAGAACGGAATCTTGTCCTGGCTGGCGTACTTCTTCGCGCCGCCCTTGCCAAAGATGTCGTACTCCTTGCCGTTGTCGGGACACACAAAGCTGCTCATGTTTTCCACCAAACCGATCACGGGGATTTTCACTTTGCGAAACATGCCAACCGCTTTGATCGCATCGATCAATGCGACTTCCTGCGGCGTGCAAACAATCACGGCTCCGGTCAGCGGCAGCATTTGTGAAAGACTCAACGCGATATCGCCTGTGCCGGGTGGCATGTCGATGATCAGGTAATCGAGGTCACCCCATGCGACATCTCGCAGAAAGGTCGTGATGGTTGAATGAAGCATCGGCCCGCGCCAGATAACGGCTTCGCCCGGCGGGACGAGAAATCCGATACTCATGAGAGGAATTCCATCGAAGTCCAACGGTAGAATTTTGTTGCCTTCTTTGGCGACTTGTCCGCGAACGCCCGTTAGCTGCGGAACGCTGGGGCCGTAAACGTCAGCGTCCAAGATACCAACCTTGCAACCGGCCTTTTTCAGCGCCAACGCCATCGAAACAGCTGCGGTGCTTTTACCCACGCCACCTTTGCCCGCCGCCACCGCGATCACCGCCTTGGCCGTGATACCAACTTGACCAATCGGCTGAGCCGGTCGTTCGTGGTCGGTGATCGAAACCTTGATCGTTTGAGCATCCGGATACGCGGTCTTGAGTGCGTCACAGACGGTAGCTTGGAACGCGTCCTTAATCGGCGCGGCGAAGCTCGTCAGGCCAATTTCGACCTCAATCGCACCGTTTTCGGCGCTAACCGATTGAATTTGGTTCTTCAGCGGGCGCCCGGTTTCCGGGTCTTTGATCGAACCGAGCGTTTGTTGGACTTGGGTTTTGAGATCGTTCGAATCAGGCATGAGTTTAGATCGTTTAGTATTTAAGTTGTCTCGGGTGGCGAGAATCGGGTCGCCACGAAGGGCCGATTAGCGTAACGGTCGAGGGGCTTCCACGGGAGCCGTCGTTGGAATTTCGCTTCGATCGAACGCTCCGCAGGTCGGTGATTGGCGTGATGAATCTCAATCTGACGCATCAGCCGGCCAATCGCGGCGGGCTTCGTGATCGACGCCAAGAAACCTGCCGCGGTCAGGCCCGCGCCGCTAACCGCATTCGCCCCGTCGGCGACAACGAACAGTCCACAATCGATTGGTCGCTCAAAACGTTGGATCGCAAAGTCCGTGGCGGCCACCAGATTGGACGCATCAACCTCAACCACCGCCACGCTACCGGGCCAGTGACTGGCCTCAGCGAGAAGGTCTTCAAAGTCCAACGCCGTTACCCGCATTTCGGGAATGATGTGCTGGTGCAGAATCGAGCGCCAGCGTTGGGAACGCGTCAGGAGGATCACTTTCTGGTTCATGGATACACCCAAATGGCTTGCCGCATCGGCGGTTTAGTCCAGCTCTTCAAATGCGGACGAGTCAATCATTTCTTTGGCGTCGGTTTGGGGTGGCACTTGAGGAAGCTGGAGATGATCAACACGACGGACGAGTCT
>CAZLFF010000055.1:0-5689 GCA_964558755.1 uncultured Pirellulaceae bacterium | reverse complement strand
GTCAGCAACTGAGCGGCCTTGGTCTTGTTCCCGCCCGCCTGGCCCAACGCGCGTTGGATGAGCTCTTTTTCTAACTCGTCCAACCATTGCTGGAGGTCAATGATGGCTTCCTCTGGCCTGCCGATGCGAGCCGCCTTGATGGCGTGGCGAAAAGAGTCAGGAAAGTCGTTTGTCTTGATCGACGTCGCGCCGGGTCGCGAGGCCGCTCGCTCGCACGTGCTGGCGACGACCAGCTGCAATTGCTCAAAATTGCCGGGCCAGTGAAACTCGGTCAGCATTGACATCGCAGACGCGTCGAACCCAGACAGCTGCTGGTCGCTAACTCGATTGGCGTGTTCCACGAAGGCCTGAGCAAGCAGCGGAATGTCTTCACCGCGTTGCGACAGCGAGAGCAAGTTGATCTCAAGGGTTGAAATTTGATGGGCTAGGCTCGCCGGGAACTCACCCGTTGCAGCCAGATGGACCAACGGTTGCTCGGATGTCGCGATGATTCGGCAAGCGTGAGCTTGGTGCCTCAAGAAATCACCGACAACGACTAGGCTGGCGGCGGGAAGTTTATCGATGTCCAGCAGCAGAAGGAGCGGAGCGGATTTGTTCTTGGACGCAATGGCGACGCGCGATGTTTCGTTCAGCCGAGCCGCCGCAGTCACTCGGTCAAGCGTTTCGGTCGTCAGTGCTTCATCGGCCAACACGCAGTGCAAGACTTCCATGGGCAAGTCGTCAGGCGTGCTCTTGGTTGTCGCAATCGTACGCGCTAGGTGCTCGCGGCCGCTGCCCGTCGGACCCGTGATTAGTATTTCCGCATCTAGGTCAACGATCGCGGCCACCTGGCGTCGCAACCTCGCGGCGAACGGGCTGCTACCAATCAAGTTGCCCACCGAAAAGTACTTACGATGGTGGTTACGAATAGCAGCTAACGCGGCATGGAGTGTTTGCGATTCGTTTGCTTTGGCCGTTGTGGCGTCATCCTGCTCCAAATCGATGGGCGCGGATGCAGCAACGACCAGCACACCCACCAGCCCGTTTTCTTCATCGCTCAGCCGAACCATCGACGCCGGCAGGGACGAAGCGTTTTCTTCCGAGCGCCGAAAGATTTGCGTCTGAAGCGTCCAGGTTCCGTCTGGCGTTTCCGACAGAAGCTCGGGCGGCGGACACAGACCGCTGACGATATCGTCTTTCGGGCGTTGGGCCGACTCACTGGTGTAATAGCAACGAGCCTCCTCGACCGTTTCGGCCTCGACGCCCAGCCACTGCAAGCACGCCGCGTTCATGTACACAACCTCGCGCTCAGCGCAGACGATGTACGTCGGGTTGGCTGAGCGGTCGAAGGTGCGGCCGAGCG
This sequence comes from uncultured Pirellulaceae bacterium, assembly GCA_964558755.1. Taxonomy (GTDB): domain Bacteria; phylum Planctomycetota; class Planctomycetia; order Pirellulales; family Pirellulaceae; genus Mariniblastus. The sequence goes on along the minus strand of CAZLFF010000055.1, from coordinate 4,347 downwards.
ACAGGCTGAATTTGCGGGATTTTTTCATGGCCGCGTCATTCTACCGGGCTCAAGGTTGGGTGACGAGCTTGTTGATGGCCTTCGGGACTGGCGTTTCGGAAGGTCGTCCCGTGCTGGTATAGTTTGGGTTGAGTTTTCTAGTCCGGTTTTGTTTCCGGTGGTCCACCCGCCGCATGTTTTGATGGCTCGCGAAAAAATCCTCTCCAACACGCCCGATGCGAAGGACGACGACCCCACGTTACGACCATCGCGAATGAGCGAAATGATCGGGCAGAAGGAAGTGATCGCACGTCTGCAAATCGCGATCGATGCGGCTCGCCAGCGAGAAGAAGCGTTGGGGCACATTCTGTTCGACGGACCACCCGGGCTGGGCAAGACGACATTTGCGACCTGCATCCCTAACGAGCTGGGCGTGCCGGTTGATTTTTTGTCGGGGCCAAGCCTGAAGGCCCCCAAGGACTTGGTGCCCAGTTTGACGAACCTGCGGAAGAACCAAGTCCTGTTTATCGACGAAGTTCACCGCGTGCCCAAAGCCGTCGAAGAGTACATGTACACGGCGATGGAAGACTTTCGCATTGACATGATTCTGGGCGAAGGCATCAACGCTCGCACGCACAACTTCAAACTACGTCCGTTCACACTAATCGGTGCGACAACACGAGCCGGAATGTTGACCGGTCCGCTGCGTGACCGTTTTCAAATTCGCGAGCACCTCGATTTTTATACGCTGGAGGAACTCGCCGAGATCGTAACCAAGAACGCGGCCAAGCTATCGATTGAGATCGCCGACGAAGCAGCAATCGAAATCGCGGCTCGCAGTCGCAGCACGCCCCGCGTCGCAAATAATCGACTCCGTTGGGTTCGCGATTTTGCTCAGAGCCGCGCCGCGGGGAAGATCACCCTAGACGTTGCCCGGGACGCATTGACGATGGCAGAGATCGATTGCCTTGGGCTTGATCGCCAGGATCGCAAGTATCTGGATACGCTGATTCGAGTTTGCTTGGGCGGTCCGTCGGGGATCGAAACGATCGCCGCGACGATGAATACGGTGACCGACACGCTGGCGGACGAGGTCGAGCCGTTTCTTTTGCGCAGCGAGTTGATTTTGCGAACGCCACGTGGACGAGTGGCGACCGCCAAGGCATTTGCTCACATGGATCTCGAGCCGCCCAAGGGTGCGACCTTGTTTGGGTAGCGGTTTCAAGATTCGTCCGATCAACCGACGAAACGGTACGAGCCGATTCCGGTTGCGTTGACACTGTCGCGGTCGCTCCGTAGATTGTTGGGTTTCTCGCCGGGCGTGCTCGGCGGGCAAACGTCTGCTAAACCAATTTTTTCGAGACAAACCGTTGAGCAAAACTGCGTTCCTTTTTCCGGGCCAAGGGGCTCAGTTCATTGGCATGGGCAAGTCCCTGTGCGATGAGCTTCCGGCCGCCGTCGGTTTGTTCAACCGCGCGTCCGAGATATTGGGTTATGACTTGGCGGATGTGTGTTTCAACGGCCCGGCCGAGAAACTGAACACGACGGCCATCAGCCAACCCGCGTTATACGTCACGAGTATGGCTGCGCTAGAAAAACTTAAGCAGGACGCGCCGGATGTCGTTGAAAACTGCGCCGGCACGGCTGGACTGAGCCTTGGCGAGTACACCGCGATCGCGTTTGCGGGCGGGATGAGCTTCGAGGACGGTTTGAAACTGGTGCAGCTGCGTGGTCAAGCGATGCAAGCCGCCGCCGACGCAACCGATGGAACGATGGTCAGCGTATTAGGACTGGACCGTGACGTGGTCCAAACGGTGTGCGATCAGGCTCGTGTCGATGGCGAAGTTTTACAGATCGCAAATCTGTTGTGCAAAGGAAACATCGTTGTCTCGGGCGGCCAGAAGTCATGTGCAGCCGTCGAATCAATCGCGACTGAGGCTGGTGCGATGAAGTGCATCCCGCTAACCGTTGCCGGCGCGTTTCACACAAGCCTGATGGACTCGGCGGTCGAGCAGCTGTCGGGGGCACTTGATGCTACCGAAATGTTTGCCACGAAAGTTTCCGTCTACAGCAACGTCGATGCGGCGACTCATCACGAACCGGCCGATTTCCGTGCGTTGTTGAAACAGCAGGTCGTCAGCCCCGTGCTGTGGCAGGATTCGATCGAGAAAATGCTGGCCGACGGCTTCGATACGTTTTACGAAATTGGCAGCGGTCGTGTGTTACGCGGCCTGATGAAAAGAATCAATCGCAAAGTGCCGTGCCACGGTGTGCCGGAATAAGCTTAACGCGGACATGGGAACGCGGAGTACGAAAGTTTTCGGCTCGGTTGCCAGAACGAAACAGTCATTTGTAATTAGGGATGTGTAATGAGTCTTGAATCCATGAAAGTTGACCTTTCCGGTCAGAACGCCATCGTCACCGGTGCCTCTCAGGGGCTTGGCCGATCCATGGCGATCGCGCTGGGTGCCGCAGGCGCGCGGGTTGCTTGTGTTGCTCGTAACGAAGCGAAGCTGGCCGAAACCGTCAAAGCGATCACCGAGGCAGGTGGCCAGGCCGATTTGATGGCGGCGGATGTGAGCGTGCGAGAAAACATTGACAAGATCGTCGACACCGTCGCCGAGGACTGGGGCAAACTGGATATCCTCGTCAACAATGCAGGGATCACACGTGACACGTTGATGCCCGTGATGACGGACGAACAGTGGGACGACGTGATCGCCGTGAACTTGACCGGCACGTTTTTGTTCACTCGCGCGGCCGCTCAGCGGATGATGCGAAAGCGGTACGGGCGCATCATCAACATCTCAAGTGTTTCCGGACTGATCGGCAACGCGGGGCAAACCAACTACTCGGCTTCCAAGGCAGGCGTGATCGGGATGACCCGCAGCCTGGCGAAAGAACTGGGGAAACGAAAGGTCACCGTCAACGCAGTCGCACCTGGCTTTATCGAATCAGAAATGACTGAAAAGCTCGGCGATACGATTTTGGGCGAAGTGAAAAAGAAGATTCCGGCCAACCGGATCGGCACGCCAGATGACGTGTCGGCCTGTGTTTTGTTCTTGGCCAGCGGAGCAGCCAGCTACGTAACGGGGCAGGTTTTAACGGTTGATGGCGGGATGACTGCCTAGTCAAAACATGGATCACGCCAGACAAAGGGGGTCGGAAGTCCCCCAAAGCAAATGCCTTGGGGAACCGACCGCATTGCAAAAGCCACGGTTCGGAGCGGCCTAATCGCACACTCAAACGGTTGTTTGGGCACACAGCCCCGATAAGAGGGTTTTTGGGCGGTTACGCACGTGATTAAGCACGTGCCTAAGCCTTACCCAACACAACCAAGAACGGTCTAAAAAAGCGGGGTTTGGGGCCTATGCTGGCTTGACCCATTTTGTCCCAATCCACTATTCTTAGGCCACGTTTGACGCCTGCCAGCAACGATCTGGACGCCCTTGGCGCCCGAGTTTTGGTAGATATTGGTAAACCACCAGTCGTCATCGCATTAATTTACTGCACACAAGTTTTAGAGAAGGAGGCCGATCTATGTCGTCGGTCGAAGAACGCGTCGTTAACATCGTGGCTGAACAGCTGGGCGTTGATAAAGACAAAATCAAACCAGAGTCAAACTTCGTCAACGATCTGGGCGCTGACTCGCTGGATACGGTCGAGTTGGTGATGGAGCTTGAAGAAGAGTTCGACATCAACATCGCAGATGACCAGGCTGAGAAGATTCAGACCGTGGGTGAAGCGATCGAGCACATCAACAGCAACTCGGCGGCCTAGTTCGATTAGCTGGCGAATCGACTCCGTGACCGCCTGCCGAATTTTCCTCGGGAGCCGCTCAGACGTGTTCGATTCTGCTTAATGAAAATCATGTCCGCACTGGGACCTTTTGGGTTTCCCAGTGCGGCATTTGTTTTAGGTGCGGCAGCGCTGCCGCATTCGCGAAACCATTTCCCCTCTCTGATTCGCAAAACAGGTAAACGTATGACACGGCGAGTGGTTGTCACCGGCTGGGGCATTGCAACGCCGCTTAGCTGCGACGTAGACGATTGTTGGCAACGAATCTTGGCGGGTGAAAGTGGAATTCACCCGATCGAACTGTTCGACACTTCGGACATGAAAGTCAAGATTGGCGGTGACATTCACGACTGGGACGTCACCGAGTTGCTGGGTGGCAAAGAAGCCAAGAAAGTCGATCGATACACTCAGTTGGCGTTGTACTGCGCCGACCAAGCGATGACGAACTGCGGCATCGACTTGGATGCCTACCCGGACAAGTCTCGCTTTGGGGTCGTGATGGGTTCCGGCATCGGCGGGATGACGACCATCAGCGAGCAAATGGAACGCCTAATCAACAAGGGCCCCGGT
>CAZLFF010000054.1:21948-22244 GCA_964558755.1 uncultured Pirellulaceae bacterium | reverse complement strand
AGTGCTTGACGTGGCGATCCATCCTCAAGGAGCGCTCCTCCAACACCATGATGTACGGCGAGTCAGCTGTGACCGAGGATGGTTACCAGCCAACGGTTTCGCCCAACCCCTGGTCCGGTGCTAACGGAGTACTGTACGAAGGTCAGTTCGATGCCAGCAATTGGGCAGTCGTCCGAGGCTGGAGTTCCGCAGAAAAAATCATTGGTGATAGCGAAACGGGTAATGGAAATGCCGGCAACTTTGCCTTTGGCTCGGCTCACCCAGGCAACTTCAATGTCGTCATGGGAGACGGTTCG
>CAZLFF010000054.1:13446-21938 GCA_964558755.1 uncultured Pirellulaceae bacterium | reverse complement strand
CCCTTTTACCAGATTGGGCACCGATCAGACGGTGGCGTCGTCGATTTTGAAGATTTTTAGATTCGTTCATCTGAAATCTGTGAGCAACGGCAGCGTTTGGTTTAATTCCTGACTCTGTCGTTTCTCAATTTACACGTCGACACTTCAAGTGATCACCACCGATTACATTTGAACCACCCGAAACCGAACATTCTAGATCGAACGAGCCAATCTTCTATGATCCATCTTTCTACTCAACGCCCTGCTGCTACTAAGTGGTGGATTTTTGGGGCTTTTGCTTTGACTCTGATCTTTGGCTGCGGCGACAGTCAGCTAGGTCAAGAGATTAAGGCGAACAATACAACAACCCACCAAATCCTGACCAACTGCTATCGGCTGTATGCGACTTTCAACGATCGCAATGGGCCTCCTGACGAGCAGACCTTCAAAGAGTTTCTGAAAACCAACGATGGCATTGAGCGCAACCTCAAACTCATGGGATTATCCCGAGACCTGGTTGACAGTTATTTCGTTAGCGATCGTGATGGTGAGCCATTTGTTGTTCTGTACGGTAACGCGATTGCTCCTGGAAGCAACGATCCACTTGTGCTGGAGCAGACGGGCGTCGACGGTACTCGAGCCGTTTCCTTGACCTCAAAAATGATCGAAGTTACCAACGACGACGACTACCAGAAGTTACTCAAGGGAAAGATCCCAAAAGCTTTCCGTGATTAACCAATTGATTTAAATCAATTGACCCCAACGATATCGTTGAGATTATCGCGTCTTGGTCCAGCCATCAGACGCCAGACCTGTTCCTTCTACTAACTCCCAAAATTCCGACCATGCTTTTCGACCGCTGCACATCTCTGGCTTTACTCTTCGCTTTCGTGCTGGTCCAAACTGTTTCTGCCCAGTCGACCGTCAATCCACAGACTCAGTCTTCCGTCGAAGCGATCATCGCGTCGATGAGCATCGAAGAAAAAGCGGGTCAAATGACGCAGACCACCGTCGACGTCATTTTGAAGGACGATTCGCCAACGGAGATCGATCCCGAAAAATTACGTGTTGCAGTCGTTGAGCGTCAGGTCGGATCGATCCTGAACGTCAAATGGCGGTCTTATTCCATTGATCAGTGGCATTTGTTGCTGAACGCCATTCAGGATGCAGCAACGAAGGAGACTTCAAACAAAATCCCGGTCCTTTACGGCATCGATTCAATTCATGGCGCGAACTACGTCAACGAGTCGACATTGTTTCCGCACAATGTCGGCTTCGGGGCCACTCGCGACATCGAGCTGGCAAAAGCGGCCGCCAAAATCAGCGCGGCGGAAACAGCAGCGATGGGAACGCCATGGACGTTTGATCCAATGTTGGGACTGGGCCGACAGCCACTTTGGTCTCGGTTTGAAGAAAGCTACGGTGAAGACGAGCATCTAGCAACAACACTTGGGCAGGCAGTTATTGCCACTTACGAGGCGCACGGTCAGGACGGGAACTCATCACCCGTGGCCTCTTGCATGAAGCACTACATCGGATATTCGATGCCGCTGTCGGGCAAGGATCGTACGACCGCTTTGGTGCCCGAGCTATTTTTGCGCGAATATCTATTGCCGCCCTTTGCCGCTGCTGTCAAAGCCGGTGCTTCGACCGTGATGATCAACTCGGGTGATGTTAATGGAATTCCAGCCCATGCTAATCCGTATTTCCTGAAAACGATTTTGCGCGAAGAACTAGGTTTCAAGGGCGTTGTTGTTTCTGACTGGGAAGATGTCATCCGGCTACACACGCGACACAAGGTTGCCTCAACGCCCAAAGAGGCAGTCAAAATCGCGGTCATGGCAGGTATCGACATGAGCATGGTGCCGTACGACTTTTCGTTCACCGATCACTTAATTGATTTAGTTAAGTCGGGCGAAATCCCGGAGTCCCGCCTAGACGAATCCGTCCGACGAATCCTCCAGCTGAAAGAGAAACTGAAGCTCTTCGACCGTCCATATCCCGACGCAAAGCTGAAGTCCGAAATCGGTCGACCTGAGTACGCGAAAGTTGCACTCGATGCGGCCGTTCACTCACTGACCTTGCTAAAGAATAAGGATGATGTTCTTCCGGTGCCCGAGAGTGCGAAAATCTTGCTGGCTGGCCCAGCAGCCGACAACTTGCCTGCCATGCATGGAAGCTGGTCGTACACATGGCAGGGAAGAGACGCAAGTCGGTACCCAGAAAGCACCCTCACACTGGCCGGTGCAATGAAAGAAGCGTTCGGAAGTGACCGGGTGACTTGCATCGCCAACCCAGATTTCGATCACGCGGACAACGCCGACGCCGACGCTCTAAGCAAAGCCGCCGAAGGACACGACTATATCGTTTTGGCCTTGGGAGAAAACGCGTACGCCGAGATGCCTGGCAGAATCGACGACCTGATGCTCGAGTACGATCAGCTCAAGCTTATTGCTGCTGCGAAAGGAACCGGCAAGAAAGTCGTCGTTGTCATGATGAGCGGTCGGCCTCGAGTCATTGGGCGGGCCGAAAAGGATACCGACGCGTTTTTGATGGCTTACCGTCCAGCATCAAACGGTGGGAATGCAATCTGCCAGGTTCTAGCCGGTGAGTTCAACCCTTGTGGCAAACTACCGTTTACTTGGCCACGTAGCACTGGCGATGTTATCCCGTACGATCACGGCCACACCTCCGACATCCAAGAAGTATTTTCGGGAAAAACGTCACCCGATGCCTACAATCCACAGTGGGATTTTGGAGCCGGGTTGAGTTACAGCAACTATACTTATTCAAACCTGAGGGCGGATCGTGAAGCGTTCGGCAACAGCGACACGGTCGTGATCAGCGTTGACGTTACAAACTCAGACGAGATGGATGGCTGGCACACAGTCGAATTGTATTCTCGAGATCTATTCGCATCGGTTGTGCCTTGCCAACGCCGTCTACGCAAGTTCAAAAAGATCCATCTTGATGCGGGCGAAACCAAGACGGTCACATTTGAAATCACGGCCGCCAACCTGTCCTTTATCAACCGCGAACTGAAACGCGTCACCGAACCGGGCGGATTTCTAATTATGGTTGGCGATAAACAGTTGACTCTAGAGTTTGAATAGCGTGCGGCGGCATGGACCATCGTGTGCAACAACATATGATCACCACGTAACTACCTCACCAGCTCCTTATCCCTCCAGCTCCGCAGGAACAAAACATGGACTTCTCAAGATTCTTTTCCACAACGGTCCTAACCTGTCTCTTGGCGTTTTCCAGCAACGCTTATGGTCAGATCGTGTTGTACGACGGTTCCAGCGAAGCACCCGGTTTCACCTATGGTGACATGGTTATGTCGGTCGGCAATTCAAGCTTCACCGTGGATACGCCAAACGACAATGATTCTGCCAACGGGCGTTTTGGTGGAGTTGGGCAAAGCCTCCCGCAGTTTATCAATTTCGAAAATGACCAGGCGATTTTGCGAATCGAGTTCCGTCCGCTGGCGGCAAACGAGGCTGCCGCATTTCGAATGATTCTGGCCGACGATGACGGTGGAGATGTCCGAGACAACTTTCAGTATTTAGCGAACATCGCGACAGCAACGCCGATCGAGGACGGCTCAGGGTTTTTCTCGGTGTCGATTCCTATCTCTGACGGGGACAGTGTTTTTCAACAGGCTAGCTTTGGATTCAACGCCAGTGATGATTTCGTCGAAGATTTTGGGCTCGCACAATGGCAACTCCAATCCACTTACGGGGATTCGGAACGCTTGAATTTAGAAGTGCGCCGGGTTGAAATTGAAACGGCGACAACAACAACGCCGGGAGCGTCGGAGGAGTTTTTGGCACAGGCTAATGCACGGATCGAACAACATCGCAAAGCAGACCTTGACGTGCGTGTCGTCGATACCGCTGGCAATCCTGTGCAGGGAGCATCTGTTGATGTTCAAATGCAGCGACATGCCTTTCAGTGGGGGACGGCAATCCAGGCCCACCGCATCAATGGAAATGGAAACGATGACCGCATCTACCGAGAAAAGTTGCTGGAGAACTTTAACTCCGTCGTCTACGAAAATGAGCACAAATGGCCGGCGTGGGAAGGCCTTTTCGGGTTCACATTCAGCCAGACTCAATCGTTTAACGCGCTCCCTTGGATCGCTGCCAACAACTTGTACCTGCGAGGCCACTACGTTACGTGGGCAACTTTCTTCGGTCGAGAAGGCTTCGTGTCCGGGCCCAATGTTCCGGAAGGCAGCAAGGCAAATCTGCCAACGAGATTATTCCAACACATAGATGAAAAACTGCCTGCCCTAGAAGACTCTGTGGGTGAATGGGACGTGATCAACCATCCCATCGGCTGGGATCCTCCAACCTACGAAGAAGAATACGGCCTCTCGTTCTATCGAGACATCATCAATTACACACGCACCGTTACGAACCATGATTTGTGGATCAATGAAGACAATGTTTTAGGTGGAAATCGGTTTCGGCGAGGCAAGGAGACACAAGAAGAGTACGTGCGGATAATTGAATACTTGATCGACGAAGGGGCTGCTCCCGATGGAATTGGTTTTCAGGGTCACTTTGCCAAGGAATACGGACGCGACAATGTTGCTGCTGAAGACATCTACGCCAGCCTTGAACGATTCGCAAATCTCGTGCCTCGTCTCAAAATTACTGAACTTGATATCGATGTAGAGGATGATGAAGCGAAGCAGGGTGTGATGATGAACGACTACCTAACCACGTTCTTTAGTCATCCTGCTGTCGAAGGTGTCACCGTGTGGGGATTCTGGGAAGGCCAAGTCTGGCGTCCTGACGCAGCCCTGTACCGAAACGACTGGAGCGAAAAGCCTGCGTTAACAGCTTACCAAGCATTGGTCTTTGGAGATTGGTGGACTAACGAAACCGGAGACACATCCTCGTCAGGTGAGTTTGCGACTCGCGGTTTCAAGGGCGACTATTTGGTTACCGTCACGGTTGGCGATTTTTCTGAGACCCTGCCATTAAGTTTGCTGACCGCTGAAACAATGGAATTTACCGTTCCGCTGGTCGGTGACTATAACAAGTCGGGCGAAATTGATGGTGGCGACGTTGATTTAATGTTCGCCGCCTACGGACCAGCCGAAGACTCGCCCGAGTACGATTTAGACGGTTCAGGCACGATCGACTTTTCTGATGTCGAGCAGTTTGTGGCTCAATTCGGACAAACAAAAATTGGCGATATGAATTTCGACGGCACAGTCGACGTTCTTAATGACGCGGCAACGTTAATCGTGAATCTTGGAAACACCGGTGTTGGTTACGCTGCCGGTGATCTCGACGGAGACGGCTTGGTTACAGTCCTAGGTGATGCATCCATGTTGATAATTAATCTCGGCCAGTAAACCCAGTACCTGACCCATCAACCGAATCAATCTCTGCGACCGCCCAACAAACCAGAGCGGTACAAGAAGTACAGCAACGTTAGCAGCGACGAAACAAAAGACGCAACGTAGGTCATCGCGGCCGCATTGAGTACTTTATCGATGCCTTCTCGCTCTTGCGGGCTGACGATTCCCGATTCGACCACTAGCTGCTTCGCTCGGTTGCTGGCATTGAACTCGACGGGCAATGTCACCAACTGAAACAAGCACAGCAAACTAAACAAAGCGGCACCAGCAATAAAGATCCATTGGCCGACCACGGGACTGGCCGCGATGATGGCCAGGCCAATCATCATGCCATACCGGCCAAACTTACTGCCAATGTTCGCAGCCGGAACCAGCATGCTGCGCCAGCCGAGGGCCGCATAGCTGGTCGCATGTTGGATCGCGTGACCGGCTTCGTGGGTCGCCACGCCGATCGCCGCCAAAGAAGTCTCCCCGAAAACTGGCGTCGACAAAGCCAACGTTTTGTTCGTTGGGTTGTAGTGATCGGTCAGCGAACCATCGACTCGCACGATTCGCACGTCCGAAATCCCGGCCGCATCGAGCAGCTTCTGAGCTGCCTGCTGGCCCGTGTAACCATTGCGTGACGGAACCCGCGAGTACTTTGCAAACCGGCTCTTCACCAGCCAAGCCGCTCCGCCGGACAACGCCATGCTGGGCAACAAAACCATCAGAATGTAGGGCAAGCTAGGCAAATACATCGTTTCGCTCTCGAAAGAAAAGGTTATTTCGTGGGGACTCAAAATATGAGCCGAACCCAATTTTCGCAGAATCGAATCGATGAATCAAATCCAGTTTGCCGCCGCGCCCCGATCATGCGTCAAACACCCGAAAACTCCAGCGAACAACTTTAACTAGACAGTTCTTTGGCTCGCGCGAGCCCACTTCAGTGCTGCCAGCAACGCCTTCCCACTACGATGCGTTCTCTTTCGCTCGCCAAATCAGTAACGCATCCAAAAACCCTTGGATGTCGCCATCGAGCACTCGTTGAAAATCGCCAACGTAGTGACCCGTGCGCACGTCTTTGACTCGTTGGTCGGGGTGTAAAAAATAATTGCGAATCTGCGAGCCAAAACCAACGCGGGCTTTGCTCTGATAATTCGCTGAGTTCTCGCTCTCACGTTTTTCTTCTTCGAGCCGCGCCAGTTGAGCCCGCAACATTTTCCACGCTTGGGCGCGGTTCTTGTGCTGGCTGCGCTGGGTTTGACATTGCACGACGACGCCCGTTGGTTCATGAGTCAACCGGATCGCGCTGTCGGTTTTATTGACGTGCTGGCCACCCGCGCCGCTGGCTCGGTAGGTGTCGGTGCGAACATCTTTTTCATCGATGTCGATCTCGATCGAATCAGAAATCTCGGGGGTCACGTCGACCGCTGCGAAACTAGTCTGCCGCTTGCCTTCGCTATTGAACGGGCTGATTCGCACCAGCCGATGCAAACCGGTTTCTCCCTTCAGATAACCGTAGGCCATCGCCCCGCGGATCGCGATCGAAGCGCTGTTGATACCGGCTTCATCGTTGTCGTTCCGGTCGAGCAATTCGACTTTGTAATCGTTCGCGGCCGCCCACGCCGAGTACATGCGCAGCAGCATCTCCGCCCAGTCATTTGCATCGGTTCCACCGTCGCGCGCGTGAAAGGTCATGATCGCGCTGTTGGCATCGTTGGGACCATTGAGCAATGCTTTCAGTTCCAGCGCGTCCAATTGCTGTTCGATCGATTCAATCTCACCGCGCACATCGGACTCGATCGAGTTGTCTTCTTCGGCCATCTCGATCAGCGCGGTCAGGTCTTCGCTGGAACCGAGCAGTTCAGTCAACGGCGCGCAGACGGACTTGAGAGATTTCAGCTGCCCGACGACTTCCTGCGCGGTTTCTTGGTTGTCCCAAAAATCGGGCGCACCCATCTTGGTTTCGATCGCCACGATCTGCTGCTGCTTGGCTTCGTAGTCAAAGAGAGTCTCGAAGCTGAGTGATACGTTGTGTGATCTCGGCGGATCGGTCGAGCAGTTCGGAGTCCATGTTTTGAATGCGGAATTCGGAGTGCGGAGTGCGGAATCTGGCCAGTCGGCTTTCCGCGAGAGGGAAGATCGTACGCGATCGAGTGACTAAGTTTCAACCTGTCGGCCACACTGAAACCGAAACGCGCGCTAGCCTGAACCGCTTGCCGAAGCGTGGAAGAAGTTTGTGGAAAACCGCGAGGGAACCCAGTGATGTCGAACAAAAATCCAGCATTCGCCAACATCCACGACTATTCGCGGGCCGTTGAGCGGATGTCGAGACCCGATCGCTTCCGGGTTCTGGAGCATGGCGACGTCCAGCGGGCAGGGTGAAAACCTGCACTCCGGGTGATGTCTAACGTCTCAAAAAGCCGATTTTGTACTATATTAGTACGTTCCTCATCCCGGTCTGATTTTGGTTAAACACATTTATGTCAGCGTCCTCAAAAGCCAAGCCCGCCCCCAAACCCGCCGCGTCTCAGGAAGAGCTCGACGCGTCCACCGCCAAAATGGTGGCTCAGTTCACCGAGAAGCAGGAGGAGCGCGAGGTCGATCGTATCTTCCGAGCTTTGGTCAAACTTGAGGGCTCTGACCTGCACCTGAAAGTCGGTAAACCTCCGATCGTCCGGGTCAACGGCACACTAAAACCGCTAAACCGCGGCCCGATCGAGATCGAGGAAATGGCCCGACTGCTGTTTCCAATGATGAACGAGCGAAATCGACAGATCTTCGAAGAAGAAGGTGGCGCGGACTTCGCGTACGTCGTCGAGGTCGATGGAGTCAATTGGCGTTTCCGCGTGAACATGCTCAAACAGCTGGGCAAGATCGGCTTGGTCGCTCGACGCGTGAACAACCATATTCCCAACTTTGAAGGTTTGTACCTGCCGCCGTCGATCGAGAAGCTTTGTCACTTTGAACAGGGCATGATTTTGCTGGCCGGTGTAACGGGTTCAGGTAAGTCCACAACGATCGCCTCGATGCTGAACTACGTGAACCGGCATTACAGCAAACACATTTTGACACTCGAAGATCCGATCGAGTTCGTGTTCACTGACGACAAGTGTTTGATCAACCAGCGAGAAATCGGAATCGATGTTGTGGA
>CAZLFF010000054.1:0-13436 GCA_964558755.1 uncultured Pirellulaceae bacterium | reverse complement strand
TGAGCTTCGTGACGAAGAGACCTTCATGACGGCGATCCACGCTGCGGAAACGGGGCACTTGGTCTTCGGTACCATCCACGCGTCGAGTGCTCCTTCGACAATTGGTCGTATTTTGGACCTGTTCCCCGAAGAAATGCACGGCGCGATTCGCGGTGCGATTTCGATGAACATGAAAGCCATCGTCGCGCAGAAGTTGCTCAAGTCGATCAAGCCGGGCGTTGGCCGCGTGCCGACCTGCGAGGTAATGACCTTCAACCCGACCGTGACCAAACTGGTTCTCGAGGGCAAGGACCATAACCTTCCTGACGCCATTCGCATCGGTGAAGAAGAGGGCATGCAAGACTTCACGATGAGCCTGCATCAGCTGATCAACGACAACTTGATCGATCGACCAACGGCCTTCCAGGTCGCGCCAAACAAAGAAGAACTCAAAATGCGTCTCAAAGGCATCAACGTTTCACAGCCCGGAATTATTTAATGTCTCGACGCGTGCGTTTTGTTCTTTTGATCGCGGCCCTCGTTGCGTGCTTGGTCCCGGCTTGCGCGAGCACAGCCCTAGCGCAACAAGCGGGCACGGCGACCTTGCCGGCCCTCGAACGTGGTCCCGGCGGCTATCTTTCGATCGCAAAGATCGGTCTGATTGCGATCGTGTTCTTGATCTGGGTCAGGCTGGCCGATTGGGTCAATCGCGACTCGATCAAGTGGGTCCGGCGCTTGGATATGGCGCCCGAGACATGGAATCCGATTCTCGTTGGCAGCTTCTTTGTCGGTTTTCTGTGCGCGATTTCGGTGCCGATGTTTTTGGTCGGCTATTCGATTTTTGTGCTGGCTGCATTTGTGCCGCCGATGGCCTATTTTCTCACACGTCGCAGCAAGATCGCCGAAACGCCATCCGTTGCCCGAGCGATGTCGTCCCGTGGTGGTGACGCCGACGCCGAGATCCTGCCGCAAGACGATGGCGTGCAAGTTGATTTTTCGCCAGCCGGTGCCAACGAATCTCAACAGCAAGCGAACTTAATCGAAGCCCGCCAAAGCAGTGGATTTGTCGATGCGAAACAGTTTCTATTCGACAACGCTTTCAAACGCGCCGAACAGGTCATGCTCGATTTCGGACGGGAGCGAGTCGCCGGCAAGATGCTGGTCGACGGCGTCTGGCATCCGCTTCCACCGCGTGAGCGGGAACCGGCCGACGCGATGCTGGTCAGCCTAAAATCCGTCGCTGGCCTAAACGCTACGGACCGACGCAGTCGACAACAGGGAACGTTCGGCATCAAAACCGAGCTTGGCAAATCCTCGCTAGAACTTGTCTCGCTGGGCACGAAAACCGGCGAGCGGGTCATGCTAAAGTTTGTCGCCAAAGCCCCGAAGCCATTGGACTTGGTTGAAGCTGGCATGTTCCCAGAGATGTCGCAGAAAGTTCGCGCAACGCTCAACGGCGTCGGGCTCGGCATCGTATCGGCACCGCCCGGCGCGGGTTTGACAACCTCATGGAAGGCTGTCGTTGCCGCTTCGGATCGATTGAGTCGTGATTGTGTAGCGATCGTCACCAGCGACAACACCGACTGTCGCATCGAAAATATTGCGAATCATGAATCCGACGACGCAACCACCGAGTCGCAGCAGGCAGCATTAAAAAAGGTTTTGCTGACTCAGCCGGACATGCTAATCATGCCCGAGATCGCAGACTCGGCCGTCATGGATGTTTTGACTCATCAGGCGACCGTCGAAGAAAGATCCGTGCTGACTCAAACCAAAGCAAAGTCGGCCGCCGAAGCTTTGCTAAGGGTTTATGCCAAAGCCGGTGATCGCAACCAGTTCATTCAAGCCACGAAGTTCGCGACCAACCAGCGTTTGTTACGAAAACTTTGCAACGACTGCAAACAGAAAACGAAAGCTCCTCCCAAAACAATTCAGCAGTTGGGGGGCGATCCCGCCAAGCAAAAAACGCTCTACAGCCATTGGCGATTGCCACCACCCGAGCAACGGGTGGACGAGAAGGGTCGCGAGATCGAGTTCCCGCCGTGTAAAACCTGCGGTGGATTAGGCTACCAAGGCCAAATCGCCGTGTACGAGATGCTGGAAATGAACGAGCAGGTTGTTTCGGCGCTTAAGTCGAATCCGAAAGTCGACGCCGTCGAACAGGCCGCGCGAAAATCGGGCAAGACGTCGCTTTCGCAGCAGACTTACAAATTGGTTTTGCTGGGCGTGACGTCACTGGCCGAAGCACAGCGAATGCTAAAGAGTAAATAGCAAGCAAGTAGCGCCTTGGGGACTCCGTCGCGAGCAACCACTTCCCCTGAAACCAACCAGAACGTCGCAAAGTCAGCCACCCGCAGAATCGGCCACAAGCGAAAGTCCTTTGGCCACTTTTGTCATTTGTCCAAATTAGATGCTCTTACGCTCCGGCGGCTCAATCAAACACCATGCCAGACGATTTTGAATATTCCGGACCTTCGATTCAGTGGACCCTCGCGGGTAACGATGCGGAGGCTCAAGCGGACAACCTTGAACAAGCCGAGGAATCTGAGGGCTTCGATCACGCTCAACAGCTGGTGTGGGACGCGATCGCTCGACTCGCGCCATCGACCATCCTCGACTATACCTCAAAACAGGTTCACAAACGTACGCTCGTCGATGGCATCTGGCACAAGTCACGACCACAGGATCGTGAATCGGGCGACGCGATGTTGGTAACCCTCAAACGAATGGCTGGCCTAAACGCCAAAGAACGTCGTGCTCGCCAGGAGGGATCGTTCACGGGGTTGGTGCACAAGACCAAGTATAAAGTTCGTTTGGTTTCGCAGGGCGTAAAGACGGGCGAACGCGTCGCGCTGTATCTGGAATGGAAGCAACCCTCGCTCGATTCGCTGGAAGACATGGGCATCCGACCCAGCATGTTGCAGCAGTTGACCGAAACCCTACGCAGTCCCGACCTTGGCCTGTTCTTGGTTTCGGCCAAGCCCGGCGAAGGCTACACAACCGCTTGGCGAGGCGTGATGAACGCCTGCGACCGCTTGGTGCGCGACTACTACGTGATCGAAGATGCAGCGAACGTGGAACCTGAAATCATCAACGTTAAATCGATTACCTTTGATGGATCAGCGGGCGAAACGCACATGTCGCCGATCCCAGATCTATTGCTTAAAGAGCCCGATGTGCTTGCGTTTACGGATCTGCCCGACGGCCCTATGATCGATAACGTGGTCAATCTTTCTCGCGATCATGAGCTACCGGTGTTCACTCGCATTGCGGGGAAGCATGCTGCCGACGCGACCCTGCGAATGCTTATCAAGAAACCTGATCGCAAGAATTTCGTAAATTTACTTAGCGGCGTCATCACCATGCGAATGGTGCGCAAGCTGTGCGAGAGCTGTCGTGTCGGGTTCCGACCAAACCCCAAGCTATTGCAAAAACTGGGCTTACCGCCGGGCCGGATCGCCGAACTTTACAAACCGTTCATCTACAAACCCGGAATGCTGGACGAAGACGAGAACGAAATTGAACCGTGCAAGAAATGTTGCGGCATCGGCTATCGCGGCCGCACGGGGATCTTCGAGTACCTGCAAATCAACGACGAAATTCGCCAAGTACTAATCAAGAACCCAAAACTGGAATCGATTGCCGCCGTCGCCGCCCAACACGGTCACATCACGCTCAAACAAGAAGGGCTCGTGCTCGTCGCCAAAGGCACCACGTCACTCGAAGAGTTACAACGAGTTCTCACTTCGTAACCGCATCTGTCGTCTCATCCTATTAACCAACCCATCGCGACATCATGTTTTATCTGCTCGCTCTCGCAATTTTCGCCATCGTCGTAGCTGCCAATTGGTGGCTGGGGCTATGGAGTAACCTGTTGTCGTTGGTCAACTTTTTGCTGGCAGCCCTGATCGCCAGCAGCTTCTACGAGAACGTTGCGACAAAGCTGTCGTCGATTAACGAGAACATCGCCAGCTACGATTACTTGCTCGATTTTATCTGCGTTTGGCTATTGTTCTTCGTTAGCTTCGGCATCCTTCGCGGTATCACGGAAGTTCTCTCGGCCAAGCAAGTTCAGTTCGACAAGATCACCGAACTGGCAGGTCGCTCGGTTCTTTCGGCTTGGCTCGGATTCGCGTTTCTGCAGTTTGCTCTGTTCACGTTCCACCTCGCACCGATCGCTCCCAGCGACTACGCCGTGAACCCAAAAGAATCGGTTCTTGGGTTCGGTCCCGACCGCATGTGGTTGTCACTGATCCAAAGTCGCTCCCGAGGCGCGTTGTCGAGCACCAAGAGTTCTAATCAATTTGGTCTGGCCAGCCCTTACAACCTAGACGTCCACCCGGATGACACCAAACTCGAAGCCCGCGTCTTCGACCCGATGGGGCAATTCATCTTGCAAAAAACTCAACGCCGCAAAGATCTGGCCGGCTATCCCACGCTGCGCAAGGGATCATGATTTCACGCCATATCGCACCAGATTGCCAACAGCAGCAGAGCAACCGCTGCTGCGTCTCTTAGCCCTAAACGATGACTGTCGGACCGAAATCGGACGAAATTCAGCAGGGCACCAGTGGGACAACCGAATCGACAATAAGCCATCGGTGACACCAGCGATAATAAAATGCCGACGACGAATACGGAAATCGTCGCCCATCCCGCGACGCGAAAGCTGAACGCATCAAACGGTTCAACACTCGCTAGGTTGAAACGCGACCCGCTGACCGCAACAACCACCGTCACCGCCAACAGGACAAACGGGATCGCGCCACGCATGCGATGAATGGCTCGGGGGATGGACAAACGCCAACGGACGCGATGACGAGCCAACTGCTGGATCGCGCCGAAGGGGCAGATGTGCTGACAGTACGGTTGATGTTTCGAAACGATCGGCACCAACAAGGCAGCAAAGCAAAGAAAAACCAAACCCGGTGCGACCGACCACGGGACCGCATGTGCCGACCAGCCGGCGAGCGACACCTGCGACAGCATGTGGCCGCTGACGAATCCTAGAATCCCAATCACGATCCACTGATAGGCAACACGCAGCCATTTTTTGGCCGCAAGTGACGTCACCGAAAACGCGAGTCCAATCAAAACCAGAGCGATCGTTGCCGCGTCCAACAGATACGAATCCCAGCCTCGAACGTAATTCCCCGCGACAACGTTCGTTAATTCGGACGTCGAGCGTAACGTTTCCGCGGCTGCCAAAGCCAACCCATCGGCCACGCAAACGCTCGTCATCGTCGCCCCAGAGACACCGTCGATCTGTTCTGATTCGGGCGTCATGCTGGCGATCTGACCAAGAGTTTTGCCAACGTACAACTGCTGAAAGAACGCGTCCTCATTCAGGTAATTCGCGTAGGGTTGATTGTCGTAAGTTTGATCCAGCGCAACACCCAAGCATTGCCCGTTCGCATCAAACGCCGCCAGTGCAGCCGACGGACCCTGATAGCCCATTACTTGGTCGGCCGCTGGTGTCGCAATGAGGACCTGGCCAATCGGCAACGATTGCTCATCAAGCACATCCCACACCGCCGCTCGCCCGGTAACACGCAGCACTTTTGCGTTGCGGATAAGTAACGAAACCTTGTCGAGTGATGGTCGCGGGTCAAACTTCAGCGAGGGGGCCGACTGGCCAACACGATTGGCAACCGACGCGATCACGGCGTGACTGGTCAATGTGGCTCCCGAGACCGCATCGATTAGGTCCCACTGCCGATCAGCGTTGGTGTCCGACGAGGAATCAGAATCGAGTCCAACTCGACACCCAACGAACGCGTCGAAAAACGCACGTTCTTTCTCGACCGCTTCGACATGCTCAACGGTGTCGCCACTGCCCAAAATTCGTAGGCTCGCAATTCGATGATCGGCATCAACAGCAATCAAACAGTTTGTTGGACCAGAATAACCAATCAGATGATCGCTCGCTCGTGAAGTTAGCAACAGGTAACCTACTCGCTGACCGCCGCGATCGAGCACATGAACTTCTCCGGCGGGTGATATGTTCGAGTCGAGCGAGTGGAAACTTTCAAACGCCTCTCTCGCGAATGCAAGCGCAATCTCGTTCGTTGCTAATTCCGATTGGACGTACTGTGTATCGTGATTCGCCAACCGGATAAGCACCACGATCGCCAACAAGACAGCAACTCGAAACCCGTGCACCATCAGCGAACGAACCCGTCGATCTTCATTCGCTGCGGACGTCGAGTCATCTCGATCAATAATGGGCAGGCTGCCACGGTCACTCATTCAGTTTCATCGCTCCTCTAGCGGAATCGCGACGTTGTATGAATGCTCGCGCGCATCATCTTCATCGACGGCACAGAACAAAACGGCCGGGCTATCGTACTCGAACCACAACTGCGGTCTTTCGAGGTGTTTCACTTTCTTCACGCCCGATTCCTTCCAGTTGATCTCTAGCTTGCTAACCAGCGGATGGTCAGCCAGCTTCCAATCGAAACCGTCGCTCGACTGGAACAACACCAACGAGCGCCCTGCATCGGTGTACGCGCCGTGCATGTCCTTGAGAATTGCCCACAATTTTCCACTGCGACCGCGCCAGATGAATGGGTCCTCGCCAGGAAAACGATCGCCCAGTTTGGCGAACACGGGATCCGGATGCTTCTTGAACGGTCCCGTCGGTGATCTGGAGGTTGCGACTAGGTGAACCACTGGGCCGTGTGCGGGAGCCGGATTGCGCTTGGCTGCTGCTTTGTAAACCATGACCAACAAACCATCCTTGCGGCGACAAATGGACGGGTTGCTGACCATCAACGCGTCATGAGCGCCTTCGTCTTGACTGACGTCGATCAGCGGTTCGTCAAAACGCTCCCACGGACCATCGAGACTGTCCGCGACCGCGACGCCAATCCGTTGGTTATTTCGATGCATCCAATTGATTTTCGAATACTGCTTTCGATCACCAGTGGTTCCCATGTAGTACAAATAGTACTTCTTTCCGAACCGATGGACTGTTGGATTGTGAGTACATAACCCATCCCACATTTCTTTGCCACGCGCTGGGAGCGCGACATCGACGTGGCGATACGGCCCGAGCGGTTGGTCGGCAACGGCATGAGCGATCTCCGAATGAGTCACCCATGCGTTGTGCCCCAGTCCTCGCGGCCAGCGGCTGTAAAACAGGTGGCTCTTGCCTGCCTCGTCCTGCACCATGCTGGCTCCCCAGATATAAAAATCCTCGTCAATGAACTTTGAATCTTCTGACGTGGCTCGCACCATCTGGCTAAAGTCTGGATTCCACGTTGGCTTCGCACGGGACTTGAGCAACGCCGATTGTTTGGCTCGCGCGGGATCGTTTTCCGCCAATTTGCCGCGTGACGTTGCCGACGGGATCACTTCGGTCGGAATCTTAAAGGGCTGGTCAACCGAATCGCGTCGCGCTCGCCCCGGTTGCTTTAATAGCTCGTCCATTTCCGACCAATGGCTCTCAAACACGTCGCGCGGCAGGCAATCGTGCAACTTACAAACGCTGGCCGCTTTGCCGACCACTTCACCCATCATGCCACACGTCTTCATCACGCGGGTCGTGCCGAGCGCCTCGTGCGTGAGACTGGCACAGCGCCCCGCCATGAAAAGATTGCTGACATTTCGCGAGTAAAAACATCGATAGGGAACCGGGTAGCCGTAGTTGCGATCGATGTTGCGGTCATGAAGAGCGATCGAAATAAACGGATTGTCGGGAAACTTTTTCGCGAATTGTTTCTTGGGGTAGTGCAAGTCGATCGACCACGTCGTCGGAACACAACCGTCAGGAAACTCTCGCTTAGAGATCACATCTTGCTTGTTCAGCACGACGTCACCCATCAGCCGGCGTGATTCTCGCGGCCCGCCAATGTACGCGATCCAAGTCAAAAACGCGTTCTGGTGGTCGCTCGCGCCATCGCGATTCTTCATCGCGTTGAACGCCCCGTAAACGGCTCGCAAGTTCCAGTCGCGGATTCCCTCGGCGTCGTTCAACGGATCTTTGTCGAATCCACTTTCCCAGAACCACTGTCCATGATGGTCGCGAGGGTAGGGGAAGTCGGCCATGTCCAGATCAAGCGCCCAAGGTGTTTTGGGGAAAGTGACCTGTTGAGGGGCCTCGTCCCAAGTCCACATGTTGCTCATGCCCATGCGGCCGTCCGGGGTCATCTCCCAATCCGCGCCGGCCAAGAACCCGATCGTCCCGTGCCCCGTGCAATCGGCGAACACACGTCCCGAAAAACGTTTTCGTTCACTCGTCCGAGTATCGAACGTAACGACGCCTGTGATTTTGTCATCGTCGGTTTCTACCTCGTAAGCGTGATGATTTAGAAATAGATCGACGTTCGGCTCTGCCGCAATGATTTGTTCTTTGAGCGCGTCACCGAACTCCTCGGCCGGGCCGGGCGACTTACTCGCGTGATCCTCAAGTTCTTCAATCATCTCGCCGATGCGAGGATACTTGCCGCGGCGAATCAACCCCATCGCCCACACGCGCACTTCACTCGACCCGTTCCCTCCCAGCACCGGACGGTTCTGAATCAGCGCCACCCGACAACCCGCTCGACCCGCCGATAACGCCGCACCCATTCCCGAATAACCGCCGCCCACAACAACTAGGTCGTACGGATCTAGTTCTGTCGGTGATTCCTTCAATCCCAGCTGCTGACGACGCCAATCGGGCAACACATCCGAGTCATTGGGCGGCTCGATGTCATCCATGGTGAACAGAATCGCGTCGCAACGGCCATCGAACCCGGTCAAGTCGTGTAGTGCAATTTCGGTTCGCACGTTCTCGATTTCAACTGTGCCACCATCGTGCCAAAACCACTCGGCGCTTTCGATGCCAAAGGTCTCCTTGAGTGGTTTGCCGTCAACTAGTAACTGAAAGCGTCCGGGAGTGCCCTCTGCGTTCCAACGCGCCACCCAATCCTTAGTTCGCACGTAGACGCGGTATTTGCCCGTCCGCGGGAAAGTGACCTCCGTCCGGGCGTCTTCCACTGGCCGCCCCATTCCATGAGCCAACAAGTAGGGCGACCCCATCTCGTGGATAAACTGAGTATCCAGTTTCCAGCCGCCGGGTTGGCGAAAGCTTTCGCCCTCGACCAGCACCTGCTGCGCCAACGCAACCGAGCCACTCAACAACACCGCCAAACACGAAACCACTAACCCTCGAAAAACATGGGTCATCTTAATATTGCCCCGTTTGAACTGTCCCATTTGCTAACGTCTTAAAAACGACCAGCTTAGTCATGCTCCTGTGGCCGACCAAGTTTTAACCGCCCGGTCGCCGATTGGTTGCTCACTGCTGCCTAAAATCAATGTAGAAATTCCGGTCCCACGTAACGGTGTTAATCGGATTCGCAAACCTGACGCTCTGAACAGCTTCGCGAGGAAAGACGCGGTATGATCGACCGCCGGCGTACAAATCGACCGGAATGCTCAACCCAGGAACCACGTTCTCAAACCAGTAAGTCAACTGCGGGCCATTGATCCGGTACATCAGCCGAGGAATTTTCGTGGTCCGCAGATACTGGTCAAAGAACTTGGAAAGATCTCGTCCGGTTTGCTCACTCAAGTAATTCTCAACTTGCTCAGTGGTCACCGTTTGGTGTCGGAACGTTGTATTCAAGCCCGTCAAAATTTGACGCCATTGTTGGCGATCGTTCACGATATGCCGCAACGTGTGCAGCATGTTGGCACCCTTGTAGTACATGTCGCCCGAGCCCTCGTGATTCACATCGTAGGTGCCGATGATGGGGCGATCGTTGTTGATTCGTTTTCGCAACCCGATCACGTAGTCGGCCGCTTTCTGTCGCCCAAAATGGTACTCGACGAACAGGCTCTCCGAATAATTCGTGAAGCCTTCGTGAATCCACATGTCCGCTGTGTCGCGCATCGAGATACTGTTCCCAAACCACTCGTGCCCCGATTCGTGGACGATAATATAGTCGAACAGCATTCCGATTCCCGTTCCGCTTAAATCCTGGCCCTGATAGCCGTTCTGAAATCCGTTTCCATAAGCCACACTGCTCTGGTGCTCCATGCCCAAATAAGGAACCGACACTAACTTGTAGCTGTCTTCGTAAAACGGATACTTGCCGAACCAGTATTCGAATGCCTTGAGCACTCGCGGGGCTTCGCGAAAATGTTGCATGGCTCGCTCGCGCTGATCGTCCAGCACCCAATGTTGTAAGTCGAGTATGCCGAAACTGCCTGAATATTTTTCGTTAAAGCTAACGTAGTGACCGACGTTCAAGTTCACCGCGTAGCTGTTGATCGGCTCAGTGACTCGCCAGTGAAAGGTTCGCGTTTGCTGGTCGCTATCAAACGTCGTTTTGAGCAAGCGACCGTTAGCGACGGCCGTCAACGCCTTGGGGACGGTGGCCGAAACATCCACGCCACGATCTGGCTCGTCCGCGCCATGGTCCTTGCAGGGCCACCAGATGCTCGCACCAATTCCTTGGCAAGACGTTGCGATGAATGGTCGGCCTTTCGAGTCCGTCGTCCATGACAAACCGCCGCTCCAGGGGGGGTCTTTTGCTTCAACGGGCTGGCCCTCAAAGAACACCTCGATCGTTTGCTCGACGCCCATGGGCAATGGTTCGTCAAACGTAATGAAATAGCAATTCCCCTCTCGCGAAAACGCTAACGGCCGATCATCTTGCGACACGCGGGTAATCGCCAAGGGCGGCTGCAAGTCAATCTGCATCGGCCGCACTGCGTCGACCCGCGTAAACGTGATCTTGTTCGATCCGCTCACACGTTTCGTTTTCGGAAAGACGCGAATCGATAGGTCATAGTGCTGGACGTCCCACCAAGCTCGTTCGGCGGTGATCGAGCCCCGCCGTCGATCGGCATCAGTGAACACGCGTTGCTGGCCGGCGACGGTTTGACCACTGGCATTCCCGCCTATCAGCAACCAACCAACAATCCAAAAAAACCCGATTCGCAACATCCACTCGTCCAGCTTCCAATTCGCTTCCTCAAGAACGTAGAGTATACCACTCTGGCAAGTGCAAGTTGGACTGGCCTTCAAGGTTCGGTGATCGAAAAAATAGAAAA
This sequence comes from uncultured Pirellulaceae bacterium, assembly GCA_964558755.1. Taxonomy (GTDB): domain Bacteria; phylum Planctomycetota; class Planctomycetia; order Pirellulales; family Pirellulaceae; genus Mariniblastus. The sequence continues at coordinate 2,411 of CAZLFF010000054.1, read as the reverse complement.
GCACAAAGGTGCCCATCACACTCCGTGCGATGATCTCTCAGCCAACACCACACGGACTGCGATGACGACTACAATTTCCTATCACGCGTCTGCCCACGACTGAGCAACGTCCTTGACCTTTGTGAGGCATCCTTCATATGAACCAACACGAAATGATTAACTATGTGGAACTGCCTGCGAAAGATTTTGGAGCGACGCAGAAATTCTTTGGCGATGTGTTTGGATGGACGTTCGAAGCCTACGGCGACCAGTACTTGGCTTTCGACAACGCGGGTTTAGACGGCGGGTTTTACGCTTCGGATTTGTCAGCCTCCGCCGCTAACGGCAGTGCGTTGGTGATCTTCTACAGCGAACGCCTTGAAGAAACTCGGGCAAAGATCAATCAAGCGGGCGGCACGGTTGTCGCCGAGACTTTTGAGTTCCCGGGCGGGAGGCGATTCCACTTCTGCGACCCCAACGGAAACGAGTTCGCGGTCTGGTCCGACCAACCGGCCGACTAGATTCTAGATTCAAGACCTTCGTTCAAAATACTACGAAGACGCTTGGAAGCCACAACTCGACCCATGCGGGAGGGTCGATCCACGCGAAACTCGGACCCGACGGGTACCATTCTTGGATTGTGCACACAAAAACACTATGATAACATCCCATAACAGTCAATTTGCCAGTTGGGAGATCTGCGATGACGATGCTCGTATGCGAGGGAACCGCTGGGCCGCCTGATCCGCGACCCATTCATACTTACAACAATGGCCAGCCCTACCAAATCGCTCGCGGTCGCGTGGCCGACCGCCGTGCCATCGAGCACCACGGTTCGCCAGGCCATTCGATCCTGCACGGCCGACCTTCAACGGAAAAATTTCTGAAGGCAGTCCGGCGCGAACTGAAAATTCGCAAGTACTCCAAGAACAGCATCAGCAATTACGGTTCCGCGCTCAAAGTGTTCTTGACTTGGTTCGGCCGGCCCCCAAACCGCGTTACCTTGGAAGATGTGCGTTGTTGGCTGGAGCTAATGGTCGACGGCAATGCCAGCGCGTCGCATCTTTCGGTGACGCTTAGCGCGATCCGAACCGCGTTCGACAAATTCTGCTGCCGTGACGTAACACTGGGGCTCGTCACGCCGCGTCGGAAAAAGAACCAACCCGTCATTCTCTCTCCCAACGAAGTCAATCGAGTCATCAACGCTGCGCCGCGGATGGCGGTGAAGCTGGCCGTTGCAATCATGTACGCCGGTGGTTTAAGAAGCAGCGAACTATGTCGTTTGAAAATTGCCGATCTGGATTTCGAGCGGCGCACGATTCGAGTTCATCAGGGCAAGGGTGGTGCAGATCGCTTGGTCATGCTTCCTCGTTCTTTTGAGGCGATATTGAAAGCGTGGTGTGAACAGTCGCCGGGGGAAACGTGGCTTTTTCCATCCCTGTCTGGGCAAGTCAACCGGCACATGAACCCCCGCTCGCTCCAGCGTTGGGTAAAGAGTTGTGTTCAGTTGGCCGGCATCAAGAAACGGGTCACGCCGCACTCGTTCCGTCACGCCTTCGCAACTCACTTGCTGGAAAACGGAACTGATATTCGTTTCATCCAGAAACTGCTCGGACATCAACGGTTGGAAACCACAACCATCTACACCAAAGTCGCACAACTGAAATCCGCAATGGTTTCCAGTCCACTCGACCAACTTCCCGTGTCGATCGATGTTCCAAGGTCTAGTAAGCTGACTGATTCGATTCCGACATCTACCGGTCCAAACGCGAGCACGCCCCCCAAGACTGGGGGCCAACATCATCCCGTCAACCCTCCGGTTGGACGGATGAGCATTGGCCTGACGCTTGCGCCCAGCAAGCAATCAGCCGAGATTTCTCTACGCATTCTGGGCCCGCAAAGCCCTAAGAGCACCGAACGGAACGTGCTCGCCGTTCTCGATGGAATCTCCGTCCATCGTGACCAACGTCAGTGGATTGAGCTACGGTTGCCTGTGGTCGATTCATGGAAGTCTCAACTGGATAGTTTGCCGACTAGCCAACGCGACCGAATTCAAACGCCCGAGTTCTTCGAACAGCTTAGGGCCGAGATCGGTCGCCGGTTTATCGATCGGCTAAACCAAGCTCCGGGCAGCGACTGACGTTTAGGTTGCGGAGCGAGAAGCGAGCAACGCCTAGCGACCCACGTCGCCTCGCTAGTTTTTCGCGCCAACATCTCGTTTTCTCGATGAAAACGCGCAAAAAAGCGTCTGCCCAGCCACCGCAGGTCGCGCCTTCACCTCAACCCGCCAACCTGAACGCGAAAAATTGCGAACCCAAGAAATTATGCTATGATTGTAAAGCCGTCTATGTAATAGACGACACTTTGTCTTACATAATCCCGTTGTACGCCCCAGAGATCGAAGAATGGACGCCGATCCCGAATGCCCTGAT
>CAZLFF010000053.1:17167-22453 GCA_964558755.1 uncultured Pirellulaceae bacterium | reverse complement strand
GAAAATCCCACAGCCCCGTCCAACGTTCTTCGGGGCCGCATTGTCTGACTAGGTATTTTGTTTGCGCACCAACACGTTTGCGGACGACGATCACGGCCTCGTGCAAGTCGGTGAACTCGATCTTCTTGCTGGGCGCGGGGATGCTGGATTGCAACCCTTGGACGAACGTCGGGCAGTGGTCGTTGATCGGGCAGCGTAGGCAGTCTGGTTTTTTCGGAGTGCATATTTCGCTACCCAGTTCCATCAGAGCTTGATTGAAATCTCCGCACCGGTTTTTGGGCAACAGCGATTCCGAGAAGGACCAAAGAACCTTTTGATTGGCCGAGGTTTTCGGGTCGTTGTGCATCGCCAACAACCGAGCAAAAAGGCGAATCGTGTTACCTTCGAGGATGGGAAGTTGTTGGTCCTTGCTGATCGACAAAATCGCACCGGCGGTGTACCGTCCGACACCGGGCAAGGCGAGGACGCTCTCGAAGTCCGTTGGGAACCGCCCCGCGTGTTGATCAACGACGACATTCGCGGCCGCGTGCAGCTGACGGGCTCGACGGTAATAGCCCAGTCCCTCCCAAAGTTTCAGAACGTCAGCTTGATCCGCCGCTGCCAGTTTCTTGACGGTTGGGAACTGTTTCATGAACCGTCGGTAGTAGTCGATCACGGTCGCAACTTGCGTTTGTTGCAGCATGATCTCGCTGACCCAAATCCTGTAGGGCGTCCGATTCCGTCGCCATGGTAGGTCACGTTGATTCGCATCAAACCATTTGAGCAGCCGGCGACGAAAGGCAGCTTTTGACTTGGCATCCTCTAGCATGAAAAACGACGCATCAGAAATGGTTCAAAACAAAAAGCAAGGTGTGAGCGAGTGAAAGGTTCTCTAGCAATTCAGTCGATAGAAATCGATCGCGTTCTTGCCCAGAATTTTTTCACGCTCACTATCAGACACGCCACCGATGCACTCGGTGAGGGCATCGAACACCTGTTGGTAGGTCGCGGCGAGTTCGCAGACGGGCCAGTCGCTGCCGAACATGCACCGGTCGGGTGTGAAATGTTCCAGTGCGGTGCTGACGTAGGGTTTGAGGTCCTCGGGCGTCCAGTCGTTCCAATCAGCCTCGGTCACCATGCCCGAAAGCTTGCAGTAGACGTTTGGACACTGAGCCGCGGCGATGAAATCCTCCCGCCAGCCGTCGATCGCCCCGGCTTTGATATACGGTTTGGCCAAGTGATCGATTACCAATCGTAGATTTGGAAACTGCCGCGCAACCGACGCTGCGTGTTGCAGTTGCGGCACGAAAAACAGCAAGTCGTACGCAACGTCATGTTTCTCTAGCACGGATAGGCCGCGAAGGATATCGTCCCGAAGGATGAAGTCGTCCGGCTCGTTCTGAACAAGGTGTCGCACGCCAACGAAGTACGGGTCGTCCTTGAACTCTTCGAGCTGAGCCTCGCAGTCGGGGCTTGCAAGATCAACCCAGCCCACAATGCCCGCCAGCCAATCATGCTGCTCGGCCAGTGAAAGCACCCACCGCGTTTCTTCGACATTGTGCTGAGTTTGCACGAACACGGTTTTGTCGATGCCGGCAGCTTGGATGCGGGGTTCTAGGTCGGCGGGCAAGAAATTCCGGCAAATTTTTTCGTTGCCGGGCTCCTCCAGCCACCCATGATCGTATCCGGCCATCGTCCGATCCCAAAAATGATGGTGTGAGTCGACGATCAATCCCATGCTTGGTTCTCAATGAAGGAAGTGGCACTAGGTCGACTGCGATCAGCAGACCCTGTTTTCTATTGCAAGCATTCGAGCAAACGTGCCTTTGCGCTGGCGATCAACATTGTTTGCGCTTTTGACGTTTCGATCAATCCAGCGACCGCACACTACCGGATTCTCAGCTGCGAAAGTAAACTGATTTCCTTTTGAATTTCCAACGCCCGCGTACCCAAACGGCATCCACCCGCCGCCCGACCACCATGAAAGCGATCGAGATCACCGAGCCGGGCACCGTTTGCGTGGTCGAAAGGGCCAAGCCCACCGCAGGCCCCGGCGAAGTCTTGCTAAAGGTCAATCGTGTCGGTTACTGCGGCAGTGACTTGGCAGCATTTCGCGGACACAATCCATTGGTGACCTACCCGCGTGTGCCCGGCCACGAAATCGGCGCGACAATCGAAGCGTTAGGCGATAACGTTGACGATTGGTCGATCGGCCAAGAGGTGCTTGTCATCCCCTACTCGAACTGTGGCAAATGCTCAGCCTGTCGCAAGCAGCGATACAATTGCTGTCAGGGCAATGAGACCCTCGGCGTGCAACGTGACGGTGCTTTGGCCGAGTACTTTGTCGCACCGGTCGAGAAGTTGATCGCATCTGACAACCTGAGTTTGCAAGAGTTGGCATTGGTCGAGCCGTTGACGGTCGGATTCCACGCGATCGCACGAGGCCAGGTTCAGAAGAACCACATTGTCGGCGTGATTGGCTGCGGAGCAATTGGCCTCGGGGCAATTGCCGGCGCTGCGTTTCGCGGTGCTCGAGTGATCGGGATTGATGTCGAAGACAGCAAAAAAGAAGTGGCCATTGCGTGCGGTGCGACGGATTTCGTCAACAGTCGGACCGAGGACGTCCATGATCGATTGCTTGGGCTGACCGCAGGCCACGGGCCCGACGTCATTGTCGAAGCCGTCGGGCACCCGATGACTTATCGGATGGCTGTCGAAGAAGTTTGCTTTGCGGGCCGCGTCGTCTACATCGGTTGGTCCAAAGGCCCGGTCGAGTACGATACAACGCCGTTTGTCAAAAAAGAGTTGGACATCTGCGGTTCCCGTAACGCCCAGCCAGAGGACTTCCGGGACGTCATCGCAATGCTGGAACAGAAGAAATTCCCGTTGGACAAAGTGATTACGAAGACCGTGTCGTTGGCCGATGCTCCCGCCGCGATGACCGATTGGAGCAATGACCCAGGCAGCATCTGTAAAATTCAGATCGACTTGGATGCTTAGCAGGACAAGCTGCTTTTGAATTGCTCATCCGAAATGGTGCCCCATTTTTAGTGAACATCTAACCATGCAAATCGAAAAATTTTCTTTTGGTATGGGCGATCGATTCGCCCACCAAGCCAAGGCTCAATTGGCCGCGGTCGCTAAAGCTGCCGAGCAAGGTGTCGAAATCGTGCCCGTTTGGAACAAGTCCAATCGTGAGCACGTGACGATTGGTAGTGAGCCAGATACGAACCCAGCTGCAGCGGCAGCAGCCGTTGCAGAGCTTGGCTGGAGCAAGTCGCATTACACTGATGCGGATCATATTAACCTGACGACCGTCGATCGCTTCGTTGATAGCCACGACTTTTTTACGCTTGACGTTGCCGATGCGATCGGCGAACCAGCCAATCCCGCGGAAGTCGATGCTTTCGTGGACAGTGTTAGTGATCTGATTGGATCGCTGTCCATCCCCGGCATTGAGGGCACGGTTGAGGTCACGCGTGATTTAGTTGTTGCTACCGCGGGCCAGTATCTAAAAGCGGTCAAGTTGGCCCGCGAAATTTATCGCCACATCGTCGCGAAGAAGGGGGAGGGGAACTTCGTGACCGAGGTGTCAATGGATGAAACGGACAGTCCCCAGACTCCGCCCGAGTTACTCGTGATCTTGGCCGCTTTAGCACAGGAAAAAATCCCCGTTCAAACGATCGCGCCGAAATTTACAGGGCGCTTCAACAAGGGCGTTGACTACGTGGGCGATGTGGCTCAGTTTGCCAAAGAGTTCGAGGATGACTTGGCCGTGATCGCGTATGTGGTCGACAAGTATGGCCTGCCGGAGAATTTAAAACTGAGTGTTCACAGCGGCAGTGACAAATTTTCAATCTACGGACCAATCCGCTCTGCTTTGGCCAAGACCGGAGCTGGCTTGCACATCAAAACAGCCGGGACGACTTGGTTGGAGGAGTTAATCGGCTTGGCAGAAGCCGATGGAGAGGCACTAGCGCTGGCCAAAGAGGTTTACGCCGAAGCGTTTGCCAATCGTCAAGCCCTGTGCGAGCCGTACGCATCGGTGATTGATGTCGATTCCAGTCAGTTGCCGTCGCCCGCGGACGTCAATGATTGGTCTGCCAGCCAATACGTCAACGCGTTACGCCACAACCCTGGCCACCCCGAGTTCAATACATCCTTCCGCCAGCTACTGCACGTTGGCTACAAGGTTGCAGCCAAGATGGGTGATCGTTACCTCGACATGCTGAAGAAGTACGAAGATTCCGTCAGTCGCAACGTGACCGAAAACTTGTACGAGCGGCACCTGAAGCCTCTTTTTGTTGAGTAGTTCTAGAATGCGAAGTGGTCGCGTTGATCGCGCTTGCTTGATGAGGGGGCTCTTTGAAAACGTTGATCGTCATCCCGGCTCGATTGCAGTCGACGCGGCTGCCTCGCAAGATGCTGCTGGCCGAAACGGGGCGGACTCTGATCGAGCACACTTATCGGGCGGCCAAACGCAGCCGGAAGGCTGATGCGGTCATCGTTGCGGCCGACGACCAAGAGATTGTGAAAGTGGTTCGGGACTTTGGCGGCGAGGTAATGTTGACCTCGGTGGATCATCGTAGCGGCAGTGACAGGGTGGCCGAAGTTGCAGCAGCTCGGCCCGAGTTCGATTTGATTTGCAACGTTCAGGGTGATGAACCGGAGCTCTCGGCCGACGCGATTGATTTGGCGATTGAGACACTAGAGCGGGACACACTGGCCGCCGTTTCGACGCTCGCCGCGCCGATTCGATCGCGTGAACAGTTGGATGACCCGAACTGCGTCAAGGTCGTGCTCGATCAGTTTGCCCATGCGATGTACTTTAGCCGTAGCCCGCTGCCCTACCCACGGAATTTCTCGGACGCGGATTGGCAGGCGGCATCTTCGCCGTTTTTGCAGCACATCGGCTTGTACGTGTACCGGCGTCAATTTTTGGAGGAACTTTCGCTGTTGCCCGTTCCCCCGTGTGAACAGATTGAGTCGTTGGAGCAATTACGCGTGCTGTACAGCGGCGACAAAATCGCGGTCGGCAGGATTAGCCACAGCGCGCCGGGTATCGATACCGCCGAGGATTATGCGGCGTTTGTCAGGCGGCAGAGAAGCTGATAAAATCTTTCGTTTGCTTTTGCACAAGCCGCCTCCGAGACACTGCCCCACACCTCTGATTTATGACGAAACACATTTTTGTAACCGGCGGCGTTGTTAGCTCGTTGGGCAAGGGATTGACGAGCGCTTCGGTCGGGATGTTGCTCGAGCAAAGCGGGCTGCGTGTTCGCATGCAGAAGTTGGATCCGTATATCA
>CAZLFF010000053.1:0-17157 GCA_964558755.1 uncultured Pirellulaceae bacterium | reverse complement strand
ATCCAGGCACAATGAGCCCCTACCAGCACGGCGAAGTTTACGTGCTGGACGACGGTAGCGAGACGGATCTCGATCTCGGTCACTACGAACGTTTTACACATGGCCCGCTGACCCGCGACTCGAATTACACGACCGGTCAGATTTACCTAAACGTGATCGAGAAAGAGCGGCGGGGTGAGTTTCTTGGCAAAACGGTTCAAGTGATTCCTCACATCACGAACGAGATCAAATCGTGCATCGCTGCGGTTGCCGACGAGGATGACGTCGACGTTGTCATTACCGAGATCGGCGGCACGGTCGGCGACATCGAGAGCTTGCCGTTCATGGAGGCGATTCGTCAGTACGCCTTGGATGTTGGCAAAGAGAACTGTCTATACATGCACCTGACGCTGGTGCCGTACCTGAAAGCTGCTGGCGAGCTAAAGACCAAGCCAACCCAGCACTCGGTCGGTCTGTTGAGACAAATCGGTATCCAGCCTGACATTTTGATCTGTCGTACCGAGCGTAGCCTTGCGTTGGAAGACCGGCAAAAAATCGCCTCGTTCTGCAACGTCCCGGTAAAAAATGTGATCGAGGAAAAGGACAAGGATTTCTCGATCTACGAGGTGCCGCTTAGTTTGGTCGATAACGAGTTGGATTCGTTGATCATCAACCATTTGGGGCTCAAGCGAAAACCGCTGGACCTCACTCGTTGGCGCGATCTTTTGCATCGGTTGCGAAATCCAGAAACCGAAATCAGTATCGCGGTCGTCGGAAAGTACGCGGAGCATAAGGATGCCTACAAGTCGATTTACGAATCGATCGACCACGCGGGTATCGAGAACCACGCACAAGTTCGCATTGGGCGAATCCAAAGCGAAGAGATCGAACGCGAGGGCCCCGAGCGATTGTTGGCCGGTTATGACGGTGTCTTGATTCCGGGCGGTTTCGGTGAACGTGGTACTGAGGGCAAAGTTGAAACGATTCGCTGGGCTCGTGAGAACAATATTCCGTTTTTCGGGATCTGTCTGGGGATGCAATGTGCCGTGATCGAATTCGCTCGCAATATCGCGGGTCTAGAGGGCGCAAACTCGACGGAGTTCGATAAGAACACGCCGCACCCAGTGATTGGGTTGCTGGACGAGCAGCAGAACATCACCGACAAAGGCGGTACGATGAGGCTCGGGGCAATGCCGGCGCGATTGGCCGAGGGCTCGAAATCGTTGGACTGTTATGGTGAGCCTTCGATTTCCGAACGCCATCGACATCGCTACGAATTCAACAATGACTATCGCGAGCAACTGCAAGAAGCCGGTCTGACGATCGCCGGTACCAGCGAAGACGGTTCCTTGGTTGAGATCGTCGAATTTGCAGATCATCCGTGGTTTGTGGCCGTACAATTTCATCCTGAATTCAAATCAAAACCCACTCAAGCTCACCCGTTGTTCAGTGGCTTTGTTCAAGCGGCCACCCGACGTGGATGATGGTCGTCTGCCAACATGATCACTGAAATTCAGGCGGTGGCCTGTCGTGTGATCTCCAAACACTTAATTTCCGAATTTGAATTAGAAATCATGTCTGACCAAGAAGAACCGAAGATCATTGTCGACGACGACTGGAAGTCCCAGGTCGAAAAAGAGAAGGAACAACTTAAGGAACAGAAGACCGAGCAAGCGGACGCAGAGGGTGCTCCGGCGGGCGAGTTGCCGCCTGCGTCTTTTCCGATGTTAGTCTCGACGCTTGCCACGCAGGCGATGGCGGCGATGGGGATGTTGCCGGATCCTGCGACCGGCGAAGCCAACGTGCATCGGCCGATGGCCAAGCACTTCATTGATACGCTTGACCTATTGCAAGAGAAAACCAAAGGCAATCTCGCAGAGGAAGAGGAGACGATGCTCCGTGATGCGTTGCATCAATTGCGGATGGCTTTCATGGCGATGCCAAAAGCCGGCTCGGCTACGGCGGCAGATTCTGAACCTAAAAAATCGTCGATCGAATTGCCTTAAACTTGCAGCACATACAAGCAGTACCCAAGACGATTTCTAGGCTCAAACTTTACCAACAAGCCTGAAAAATTATTTTGCTCTGCAACTACTGCCCGGTCTCTCGTTTGCCGGCGTTGGTGTTTTTCGGCTAACATGATGACTTCGTCAATTGGTTTTTTGTCTGGGATTCTTTTCAAAACTAGCTTGCTCAATCCGGCGACCGAGAAAACTCTTCAATGGTTCGTTGTTTGTCCCTTGCTTATCCTTTGGGCGGCGGTTTGGGAGTGTCCTTTTGAAAGGTTCTCTATTTCTGTGTCGGACGTTGCTAACGTACGATCAAGATATAAGAAGGTCGGAGTTTGAATCATGGCTCGGCGACGTCGAAGAAAAAGTCGATCAAACAACGGTACAAAGATTCGAGGCAAACGCAAAACTGCCTCGGCGAGTGCCAATTTCTTGGCCTTTGTGCTTGGCATTGGCACAACGGTGATGGGTACACTCGCAGGTTACGCCGCCTACCACGCAGAACCCGTAGAGGCCAAGCGTGTCGTTGACGGTGCGGTAATCGTGACCGACGGACTGAACACGGAAACAAAGCAGTTCAATTCTTTGCTGCGATCGAACGACGTCGCCGAGGTTGCTGACACGCTGCTTGAGCTTAACAACTGGCCTCGCAAAGCAAGGTTACCGGTAAAGATTAGCGCCAATCGTAAACGTGAGCAGCTGGCCAACAAGCTGCTTTCGATGGATGGTATCAGCGAGACTGATCGCGAGTTGGCGATCGATTCGATGATCGAAAGCCTGACCGCGATCTACGGATTAGATCTGTTCCACGATCTGAAAGATCGTCAAATCGGCGAAGAGCTTAGCGGTGTGGCGGGGCAGTACGTGGATGACCCCAGTCCGTCGATTCGGCGGTCCGCGCGACTGGCGATGTTAAAGTATCACGCCTTTGAGTACTTAAAGTATCGTCGGCCAGAACTCCATCAGCCAATGGAAGATTCTCTGCTGAAAATGCTGAGTGACTATCCCAATGACCCTTTTGTTCAGTCCAATGTCAAACTGGTCTTCAAGCGAATCGCTCAGATTGACCCGAACACCTACAAACGCCTCAGTCAGGCGTTGTTGGCAAAACGGTCTGAATTTGAGGGCACGGGAGTAATGCCGATGCTCGTTGGCTTGGGAGATCGGATGGTGCTGCTCGAAACTCGTTACACCGAGCAGTTTGAGAACCGTTGGGTCAACGGTGCTGAGGGGCAGCGACAGTTACTTGAAACGTCGCTGCAGCTGGCCCGAGAACCTACGGTTGGAATTGATGTGATCGAAGAAATCGATCGCGTCGGACAATGGTTCGAGTCTGTCAACAAACTGGATCAAGCGCGACAGATCTTTCAGGCGTTGGCCAGTTCACCGCAACGCTTTGGCGGCGACGAAGCAACACGGCTGTCCAAGACGCTTGGCGAACAAGGGCTGACGCGATGTGGCTCGCTTGGTAAGCCGGCCGAGTTCACGGGTTACGACGTCCGAGGTCGAGCCTTAACCGCAGAACGGTTTCGCGGGCGCGTTGTTGTTGTGGTCTTTTGGTCGGTGCGAGATTCAGAATCAAAACAAGAGATGAGGTTGCTGCATAGTGAAAAAGGATTCTATGGTAGCCTGCCGGTGGATGTTATCGCTGTCTGTGTCGATCGCGATCCGACGAAATCATTCGGCGCGACCATCGAGACGCTCAACCGGTTCATCTGCACTGACCCAGCGAAATATGGGGAATCCGGAATTCCGTTCACCAAGCAGTGCCCAATTTCTCGCGTTCCGCAGATCATGCTGATTAACCAGCAAGGGCAGTTGGTTGACGCCAACGTGCCCCCTGACAGCCTCCGTGCTCACATCGAGAACTTGGTCTCTAAGCGATAGCCGGTGGTGGATGCCGTCGATACGGACCTCGCTGAGCGGCCGACCGAATTGCTTTCCACCGGGGCGTTCGGTTTAGAGACGGGTAAAGTCATCGAAGTTGAGTGCGATGCCTTGTTGCGGGAAGATCGAATAGATCGTTCTGCCCAGGTACAAGTTCACTGCTTCTGAGAAACGCTGGACCGGCTTCTTGGGGATCAGCACGATGTCTGAGTCACGCAACCAAATCTCGTCCGCGGGGTGAGGTCGCTTGCCGAAAAGGGCACCGGCCAAGTCGAGCTTGGTCGCCGTTAGACGCCAGTTTTGGTCGCGACGGAATACAATCACTTGACGCAAGTTACCAGCAATTGCGTCGAAACCACCCGCTAATGCGACGGCCTGCATGGCGGTCGTCGGGCCGACCAAGTCAAATCTTCCGGGCTGATCGACCTCACCGACGACGTAGACGAACCGCGGTGCACGTTCGATCAAGATGGGAGTCACTTCGACCCCGCGAAGTTTCGTACGGTAGCGAGCGTTCACTTCGCGTCCGATCTCGGATAAAGTCAATCCGATCGCCGGCACGCTGCCCACCAAAGGCAACTGGACGGTGCCGTCAGGTGATACGGTCGCTTGGCGAACTTGACCACCCTGCCCCGCCGTTGCGTCGACAGACTGAATCAGGTCACGGAGGGGCGTGTCACTTTCTGTCACCTGAACAACAATCGCTGGGTTCTTAACGTACTTTGTGTACTTGTCGTTCAACTCTCGCTGGAGATCACTTACCGTTTTCCCGGCGACGCGAACGCGTCCGATCAGGGACAGCGAGATCGTACCGTCGGAAAGAATCGTAATGTCTTCTTGGGTCAAGCTACTGTCGATTGCAGACGAGATTTGAATCACGTCTCCGACGTACAGCTGGTACGCTTCGAGCGATTTTTCGCGCGTCAGCAGGTAGACGAATTCGAGTTGATCATTAACGCGAAGGCGATACTCGCCGACGTGTGGCGTGCGATGCGGACCGATGTACTCACCGTATGCAAACGCCTCCCACGGCACGCTGCCCGCTTTGGCCCAGCCTGCTTCGCGATGACCTTGGGTTGACTGATCAACACCAACGAGCGATTTTCCTCCGCCGCAGCGCGTTGAACCACCGCCAAAACCGAAATGGTTACCACAAGAACTGCAACCCTGGTCGCAGCCTCCCTCGAGCCACTGGACCGCTTGGACCGCTGAGTCTTGGATCACGGGCGAGACGGTCGCTGCCGGGTTCTGTGTCTTCTGTAAGACAGGTGATGCATTCCTCACTGACGATTCCTGTGCTGAGGTAGATGCGGTAAGCACACCGCAGGCCGCACTGGCGGTTAAGAGAGCAAGGGTTCGGCAAAAGGTTGGAAAAGATTGAGTCATGGCGTCGGTGCCTTATCGTATTAGCCAGCGGCTGGAACAAAGTTTGGATTGGGGTCGCGAGTCAATTTGCAACGACCGTCTGTCGCGGGTCGTTAGAGCCTAAAACCATTTCGTTGGATTCAACTTCTCTAAACGCTCCGCGATCGTTTTCTTCTTCGGCGTATCTTCTTCGGTCAAAGGTGAGGTTCGGCTGGCCGGGACAACATTGTTGCCGGCCGAAGCAGTTGACTCGTGAAAGTCGGCGGGACCCAGTTGACTGAACTCCTGCTGGCCAACCCAGCGAATGTGCGAAGCATTGGAGTCAGCGACACTCATCTGAGACGAAATGATGAACTCACCGTTAGCAAGCTCTGCCATTTCCATCTCTCCTTGGCGTTGGTGGACCTTTGCCAGGTTTTGCCACGGCTGCGGTGCTGAGCGAATGACCAAGCACTGTTTAAACAGTGATTCGGCTTCATTCAACTTTCCACTGCGTGCCAGTAGCACGCCTAGTTCGTTGGCACTGCGATCGTTTTGTGAGTCACTAGACAAGGCAGCTCGGTGGAAGACAATCGCTTTGGCGATGTCCAAAGTTTCGGGTTGGTGCTTGGCCATCACCGTGTGTAGCTTGCCCAGGCAGAAAAGAGCTTCAGCAGTGACGACGTTCTGGCCGCCGGCGAAGTCCAGTTGCTGATGCGCGAAAGTGAAGTAGCGTTGCATCGCTTGGACTGGCGTCATCTGAGTCGCTTCACGGCGGCTAATGATCTTGGTTGAGTGAGTTTCGAGGATGTTGGCAAGGTTCATGCCGATCTGCGTTTCCGCGTCCTCAACGACGAAGTCACTAACCTCTCGCAACGCTTGGATCGCTCGACGCAATGCCGTCGAGTACGCGTTGCTGCTCGTTTGAGCGTCGTTGGATTGTGCGACCACCCCCAACGCAGCGAAGAATTCTTGGCGAGCTCCGAATGAAGCGCCACGTCGCGAGAGGGATTTACCGTACTCGATGTGATGAGCAGCTTGCTGGGCGACCGTATCTGTCAATGAAACGCGGGTTGGAGCGACGCCGGGAACCTTCGAGGCTGGCGTGAGCTGTTGAAACTCAGCCGTGCTGGCCTGGCGACTTGCAGGTGCCCGTTGTGTTGATCCCGAGACGGTCAGGATGCTCGACTGCTTTATCTCCGTGGGCTGGTTACTGCGTTGGTCGACCGACGGATCGATCGCCGCGCGCTCTGTTCCATCAGTGAATGGGTTCTTCTGCCAAGAATCGTTCGGCTGGCGGGCAGATGAAAGTGGTGTCGAAGAAGGCTGATTTGCGTACTTGTTGCCGACGCGAGTTCCGTCTGTTGCGGTTTCCTGTTTTGTTACCGAAGCCAATGCGTCGGCGCCTAGCGTTTCGCTCGCGCGAGGCGAGACATCAAACATGGTGTCATCGTTGGGGAGCGGCTCAAATTGTCCGTGTGAACCGACGTTAGGAGTCGCAGGCGAATCACTCGCCGAAAGATCCGGTGAAATCCCGTCAACGTTTTCCGCGGGGGCGGACGGTGCGTCGAGGACAAGCTCTTCGCTCGCGATCTGCTCGAACACCTTCGTATTGTGGTCAACTCCAGCTTCATCGGCCACAGCATTCGAAGCCGTCATCGGTGTTTCGATCGGTTCAATTTCCCCGGTGATCATTGCGCTGGGGATGTTCTGTTGGTCCCCCGTTGCTGACAGTTCGGTCCACGATGGCGAGTCACTCACGGGAACCGGTCGCGATTTTCCCAACATCCAAACCGTTAATAAGGCGGCGCCAAAGAGTAGGTAGCGAACATTAAAATATCGTTGCATCGTGAGTACCTTAAAGGTTGCCGCGTCGGTCAGGCTCGCGGCCAAATTGCGTTAGCGAGCAGATTTGAAACCCGACGATTTACGCCGTCTCTTGTCTTGAAACGACAGAGATCGCCCACTATGGGCGGATTCCAGATCCAAGGGTGGTATCGACAGGTTTGGTTGCAACGAATAGAGCCGTTGAACGGGTGATACTATTTTTTCGCTATCGACGAGCTTACTAGGCCGTATAACCGGTAAGCTTTAACATCGACGTCAGCCGCGCACGGAAACGCTAGCAGTCACCAGAGGCGTTTCGTGAGAACGTAAATTGAATTTGAGCCGGAGATAACGAACGCGTTTACTCGTCCGTGACACAGCCCTCAGAGGCAGGCTTTACCGTTTTAATGTAGCGGTGCAGCGTTCCGCGGGTGGCCTTGAGCGGTGGGGCAACCCATTCCGCTTTTCGCTGGGCAAGTTCTTCATCGCTAACATCCAAGTCGATGACGTTCCGATCCGAGTCGATGGTGATCTTGTCTCCGTTTTGCACCAACGCGATCGGTCCGCCTTCCTGCGCCTCTGGTGTGATATGCCCGACGATGAAGCCGTGTGAACCGCCCGAGAAGCGACCGTCGGTCATCAAGGCCACATCGCTGCCCAATCCAGCACCCATGATCGCGGAGGTTGGGGTGAGCATTTCTGGCATGCCGGGGCCGCCTTTCGGACCTTCGTAACGAATCACGACCACGTCACCCTTGGTGATCTTTTTTTGCTCGAGCGCCGCGACCATGTCTTCTTCACTGTCGAACACATTGGCCGTGCCGGTGAATACGTTTCCTTCTTTCCCAGTAATCTTCGCAACTGAACCTTCGGGTGCGAAGTTACCCCGCAAAATCTGCAGGTGGCCCGATGGCTTGATCGGGTTGTCCAGCGGTCGAATGATCTCTTGGCCTTCGGTGAGTCCAGGCAAGTCGGCCACGTTCTCGGCCAATGTTTTTCCTGTGACCGTCATGCAGTCCCCGTTGACCATCCCGTGTTCAAGCAAGAATTTCAGGACTGCGGGAGTCCCTCCGACGGCGTGCAAATCCTCTTGGACGAACTTACCGCTGGGTTTTAAGTCAGCCAAGAACGGGGTCCGATCACTGACCGCTTGAAAATCTTCGAGTGTCAGTTCGACGCCCACGCTCTTGGCGATTGCGATCAAGTGCAGCACTGCGTTCGTGCTACCACCCAGCACGGTGATCAGCACGAGTGCGTTCTCGAATGCCTCGCGGGTCATGATATCGCGTGGTTTCAAGTCTTGCTTTAGCAACTCCAGAATCGCTTCACCCGCGCGATGGCATTCTTCGATTTTGGCGGGGTCCTCGGCAGGAATCGAAGATGAATAGGGCAACGCCATCCCGAGCGCCTCAACGGCACTAGCCATTGTGTTGGCCGTGTACATGCCGCCACAAGCGCCGGCACCGGGGCACGACTTTTTGACGATTTCGCGCCGTTCGGCGTCGTCAATTTTGCCCGCGACAAACTCCCCGTATGACTGGAACGCTGAAACGATGTCCAGTTTGCAACCGTTATGATTGCCTGCACGGATCGTTCCGCCGTAAACCATGATAGCTGGGCGGTTCAAGCGTCCCATCGCCATTAGGCAACCTGGCATGTTCTTGTCGCATCCCGGAAGCGTAATTAACGCGTCGTACCACTGAGCCGACATGATCGTTTCCATCGAATCCGCGATCAGATCACGCGACTGAAGCGAAAAGCTCATGCCGTCGGTGCCCATCGAAATCCCGTCGCTCACCCCGATCGTATTGAAACGCATCCCGACGAGATCCGACTGAGTGACCCCTTTTTTGACCTCGGCTGCCAGATCCGCGAGGTGCATGTTGCAGGTGTTGCCTTCGTACCAAACGCTGCCGATCCCAACCTGAGCCTTGTCCATGTCGGCTTCGGTCATGCCGGTGCCGTAAAGCATCGCCTGCGAAGCTCCTTGGACGGCGGGCTGAGTAATTCTGCGACTATATTTGTTGAGTGGTTCAGACATGTCGGTCAAATGTTTCGTAGATTGAATTTCTGAAATAGCGTTGAGTTTTCTGGATGCCGCCGGAGATTCTAGATCGCTGGCGCACCGCTCATCCACATCCAAAGAGCAACGGCTCAAGCGCGACACGGTAAAACGTGTCCATCAAAAAAAGCCACAGCCACCCAACCGGGAACACTGTGGCTTTGATTAAAAACGAATCTTAACCTCGTTGCCGAAGCTAACCCCGGCGTCGGGGATTCTTTTTTTACGCCTCAGCCGCAACGGGTTCAGCTGCTTCGCCTTCCCCCTCTTCGGCCTCAGCTTCCGCTGCGGCCGCAGCGGCTTCAGCTTCTGCGGCGACGACAGCTGGGTCGAGCCCTTCTGCTAACTGATCCAACGCGGTACTGATCCGTGCCAATGCTGCGTCCCGGCCCGCGGAGAAGCATGAGGCATCGGTCGCTGCCGAAAGCGTACCATCGTAGCCCGCTGCGGTAAGCAACTGAACGATCTGATACGAGGTCGAATCTTTCTCCGCGGCGATTACAGGCACACGGTCTTTGCTACCTGCCGCGGTCAGGTCCGCCAGACGAACCTCGGTGATCGCTTTGTCCGCCAACAGGGCCTTTACTTGGTCAACGGTTCCCCCGCCAATCAACCACTCGTAAACGTCTAGGCAAACACCCACATGTGCGTGACCGATGGTCTTAACCAGGGTTTGAATTTCTTCGGCCGTTTGGACGAACTTGAACTGACCTTCTAGATCCGCAGCTTTGCTGGCTTGCAGGTACAGGCCGATCTTAATGTCTTGAGTTGCAAAGACGTCTGCCAATGCCGACAGGCGTTCTTTGTGCGTGTCAAAGTTCTCTTGGAACGAGTCGGTGGGGCTGTTGGTTTCCAGTTCGACGAAGCAACGCTTTGCGCCCAGCTCGTTGGCCAACATGAGAATCGTTTCAACTTTCGCCAATGCCTTTTGGAAAGCATCTTCGCTGGCACCGAAGTTGATCGGCAGGCGGAACGTGCCCATGTCGGTTTTGCCGCTCTTTAAGAACTGGCAAGCAAACTCTTTGCCCAGCGTATCGTGACGACCCAACAGGTCTTCCATGTCGATCTCGACGCCGTCAAACTTGTGCGTCAGAGCTAATTCGATCAGTTCGTTCTGCCGTCCGCCGACACCTAGTCCGCGTGTGTTGAGAATTTTGTACATGCCTGCCTCCTATCAAAAAGTTCCCCGACGAAGAATTGTCGTGCCATGCTGGCCAAGCCCACTTAATAAGGTCGGAGCGTCCGACATTGGTTGCAGTGCGGGCCGTTTCGGGGAGATGAAAAATGCGTGTGAATTGAAATCTGGAAGGGCGAGATTATGGCAAACTGGCCCGCTTTTTGCTAGACCGAAAGTGTCCCAGAAGCTGTACTCCCCGAGAGCTGCGAGGGCGTTTGCAGCGACCAAACCTAGGGAAATTGGGCTCAGTCGGTCCCCAGCCGCTCCGGGAGATGCCAGCGCGAGGTTTGACGTCACTCCCGTGGCCGGATCTGAGTGACCACTCGGCCGAGGCGGTAGGTCGCTCGATTTTGGGGGCTTGGTGAGTGGCGGCCAGGTTCTGATCCGCAGGCCAAGATTGACTTCTCTCACTTAGCAGCTAGACTTCCGACACAGCTGAATCTTCGGATTCCGGGGGCGAATTGGAATCGACCGGACTGTGGAAGAGCTGGTTGCGTGTCGTGGTTGATCAGAAGGCCACGTAAAAATCTGATCAAAACCTTTAATTGCAGAAGATAACACTTTCGCAATGGCTGCGTAACAACAGCCCCGGTTGAGGGACTTCGCTGGAGAGTTCTGAAAACCGGTTAGCAATTCCAGATCGGCAGACGTCACGTGAGACACGCGGCTGCTTAAATTCTGTTTCTCTCTAGCTGAGCCTTCAGTTTGTCGCTGGACGGCTGGCTTAGCGAACCCCGGAAATCAACGACTACACATGTAGACGCCATCTTGGAAACTTCGCGGGACGCGGGTTCGAACCCCGCCGCCTCCACTCAAAAAGCCGACTGGATCCTCTTGGGGTTCAGTCGGCTTTTTTCGTTGATTTGTCAGAGTGACCGAGTGTGAAGAAAGTACGGTTGGTTTTCACGGATACTGTTTTGACTTGGTTTTTGATTGCCGATAGTGACGGGGCACTCGGAGCAGCAGCGGAAGTTGCTGCTGAACGGTCGTTGGGAAAGGAAGCCACGCGATCAGAATTGCGTTTGTGAGGCGTTGTCTTCTCAGGCGTTCCCGCGATCTCGGCTTGCGAATCCCGCGCGGTGCCTATATCAGTTTTCAGTTGAGGCGACGGCGCCCTTTTTGCCAGTGCGGTCGATTTGGATTTTTGAGCGTTCCGCCGGACGGTGTTGCCGTAAAAGTGGAGCGGTCGGCTGGGCCGTTCCAAGATCGGTGTCGCGCGGATCTTCGCTCGCTGGGCCGCCGTGTAGCGATGACGATTCCCCGTTTGTGCGCCGGCGTCAGCAACCAAGAGCGCACCAGAGATCGATAGCACAACGGACATCAAAGCAAAGAATCGCATCGTGTTCATTGGAAAGTCGGTCACTATTCATACTCCTCGTCGTCTTCATATTCTTCGTCATCGACGTACTCGTATTCCTCGTCGTCCTCTGGATCTTCTTCGTCTTCGTCCTCGTACTCAACGTCCTCGTATTCTTCTTCGCTGTCGTCGTCTTCGTACTCGTACTCGTCATCAAGCTCGTCAACGATCTCGTTTTCAAGTTCCTCTTCCTCGTCATCCACCATTTCTTCTTCGGCAGGCGCGATCGCGTTGGCGGCCAGCTGAGTGGTGCGGGTGTCGGCCAAGTTTTTCAGCAAACGGGATTTGGGTGATGGCGGAGATTTCTTTGGAGGCAGCGTTGGTTTGGGGGGCTCTACGGCGACCGGTGTTGGTGTCTCGTCCTGCCCATCATCTTCGAACTCGCTACCGTCGCCGCCAGTGCGGATGTTCTCCCACTGCTCGGGCGTCATCATGACTTCGCGAGCCTTCGCACCGTTGTAGGGTCCGACGTAGCCATCTTCGGCCATGAAATCGATCAAGCGCGCTGCGCGACCGTAGCCGATGCCCATCGCTCGTTGTAGCAGGCTACAGCTGCCCCTTTGTTCATTCACGACGATCGAGACCGCCTCGGCGTACAGTTCGTCACGATTTTCTAGCTTCTTCGGACCATCGCCCTCGCCGTCCTCATCGTCCGACTTAATCTTCATGTTCACCAGCTCGTGAACGAAGTGTTGTTCGCCGGTGCTGACGGTGTCGGTGATTCGATCAATCTCGGGATCGCTCAAATAGGTGCCCTGTCCACGCAGCAGCGTGCTGGTTCCCGGCCATAAAAATAACATGTCACCGCAGCCGAGAAGTTTGTCGGCTCCGCCTGCATCCAAGACCACGCGGCTATCGGTTTTCGAAGCCACTTGGAAGGCGATGCGAGCGGGCAGGTTCGACTTGATCAGGCCCGTGATGACGTCAACGGTTGGTTTTTGCGTTGCGAGGATCAAGTGGATCCCGACCGCACGACTTTTCTGAGCCAGTCGGATGATGTGCGCTTCGACTTCTTTGCCGGCCGTCATCATCAGGTCCGCCATCTCGTCGGCAACGATTACGATGAACGGAAGATTTCGCGGGATCGCATTTCGTTCCTCGTCGGTCGCCGGTTTCAGGCGTTCCATGATTTCTTCTTCGCCCAACTGGTTATAGCTGGTGACGTGACGCACACCGGCTCGCGCGAGCAAGGCGTAGCGTTCTTCCATCTTGTCCACCGCCCAAGCAAGAATGGCTTCGGCCTTTTTCATGTCGGTAACGACCGGGTGCATCAAGTGCGGTAGTCGTGCGTAGCCGCTGAGTTCCACCATTTTCGGGTCGATCATGAGCATGCGGACCTCGTCGGGTCGGCGGGTCATCAAGATTGAGCTGATGATTGCGTTCAGAGCGACGGATTTGCCCGTACCCGTGCGACCCGCGATCAGCAAGTGCGGCAGCGCGGCCAAGTCCGCGACCATGGGCGCGCCGACGGCGTCCGCACCGAGGAACAGCGGGATTTTCATCTTCTTGATTTGCTTATCCGACTGCTCCATTACTTCGCGCAGGTGAACAATCTGGCGGGTTTCGTTCGGCACCTCGACGCCGACCGAGTTCTTGCCGGGGATCGGCGCGACGATACGGACGCTGGGCACCCGCATGGCGATCGCCAGATCATCGGATAGCGCCGTAATCTTTTGTAAGCGCAGGCCGGGGGCGAGCGCGATCTCGTATTGCGAAATCACCGGCCCCGTTTCGATCTCAACGACCTTCACGTCGTAGCCAAACTCTTTGCAGGTGCGCTCGAGCACTTCGGCTTTTCGGAGCGCCTCTTTCTTCTGAGCCTCAAACGGCACCGCTGCGCTGGTGTCGAGCATGCTCAAACTGGGCAGCTCGTAGTCGGCTAGGTCTTCCGCAACGGCGGCTTCGTTTAGTTGGCTGTTGACCTGTTCACGCTCGGTCGGTGGTTTCTCTTTCTTAGCCTTTGGCATTTTGAAATGCGGTGCGGGTACAGATGAGCCGGTCGTTGCGGACTCGCTGTCAGCAGGTGCAAGCGCCGGGGCGACGGCCTTGGTGGCCGCTTTGATCTGAAGGGTTGAGGTCGGGGTGTCTTCCTCTTCGAACTCGTCGTCTTCTTCGTCGCTCTCGTATTCGTCTTCCTCGTACTCCTCTTCTTCGCCGCCGGCCTCTTCATCGTCTTCGACCTCAAGCGTGTCCGATTCGTCGGCCATTTCAGCTGCACGGCGACGGAAACGGATGGTGCGTGGCGAGGCACTGCCGATTTCGTCTTCCTCTTCGTACTCTTCTTCCTCGTATTCGTCTTCTTCAGTTTCCGATCCATTGAACCACGTCACAAAACCGTGCATCACACCAAAGGGCAGCAGCGCGGTAGCAGCGACGAGTGCGGGGGCGAACACCATTCGGCCGGCACGGAACACTAAGTACTCGGTCCACATCATCAAACCAGCCAGCAGCACGGCCGCGCTGATCGTGACGCTGCCGACACTACCCACGTTGGCATTCAGCAGGCCGCGCCCAAGGGCACCGAGGTATCCACCGGCGCCGATGAGTGGGCTGATGGTCCAAGCGGGCATCAACATGCTGGCCAATGCCGTCAGCCCGACCAAGCTAAGCATCCAGCCGATCGTTTTCAGCCACGGTGCGGGCGTGTCTTCACGGCGGAACATGTTGATGACCATCGTCACGAGGCCAATGACCAAGAAGTAGGCTCCGTAGCCCAGCGTGTGCAACAGCATGTCGGCCGTCCACGCGCCGCAGTAACCGCATGCGTTGGTGACCGTTTCGTTGGCGGGATAGACCAACTGGTCGGGCTGGTAGATTTGAACCAAGAATCCCGGCGCATCGTGCGCGGGGTCAGCCGGATCATAAGTGCCTAGAGCGGCGACCAAGAACACGATCATCGCGAGCAGACCGACGGCGACGATGTCGTTACGGATTTTTCGTTCGTGGGACATAGCTGTACCTGCCAACATTCCAGCATTAAAAAAATGCGGTGCCAGAAGTTCCGCGTGCGTCCGTGCACGATTTTGAGCGAATGAGCTGAGAGCCTCGCGCGCGATCCATCGGCGCAGAGCTTCATAATTCGCATCGGCAGGCGGCGTGCGGAGCCTTGCGAAGAGCTGTCGATCCGCGCCCAAGCGTTGCGGACGGCGCGACCGGGACAACCGGTTCTAGTGAGTGTCGCACCCAGCGATCGTGCCCTCGGAGCCGTAAAAGCCCGGTCAAACGAGACTTTCTACCAATTCGCTTACACGGGACCGCGGCTCTGTCGCGTGGTGAGTTTGCCCTTCAGATATCGTTTTGGCTCTGAGGAGGCGCATGAAAAACGCCCGGTGAGAACCGGGCGTTTTACCGTTTTGAATACAAACGTGGCTGATTACTCAAGCAACCCGCTGTAGTTACGCATGACCAAGTGGCTGTCGATCTTTTGAACCAGATCGAACGCAACGCTGACTGCGATCAGTAGGCCGGTGCCTCCGTAGAAGCTGGCCACCATGAAGTCGACACCCAGTAGTTCACTGATGATTGTT
Source organism: uncultured Pirellulaceae bacterium (assembly GCA_964558755.1). Taxonomy (GTDB): domain Bacteria; phylum Planctomycetota; class Planctomycetia; order Pirellulales; family Pirellulaceae; genus Mariniblastus. The sequence continues at coordinate 1,988 of CAZLFF010000053.1, read as the reverse complement.
GGGACGATCGCGATCAGGGCCAGGAAACCGGCTCCGACGTAGGTGATGCGAGTGATGACTTTTTCTAGGTAGTCTTCGGTGCGGCGACCAGGACGGTAACCGGGGATGAAGGTTCCTGCATCTTTCATGTTGTCCGAAATCTCTTTCGGGTTGAACGTAATGGCTGTCCAGAAGTAGCAGAAGAAGTAGATCATTGCGATGTAAATCAAGTTGTAGATGATCGACGTCGGTGACTGCAGAATGTTCCCGGTGTTCTCGATCAAGCGGCCGAACCAGTTGCCGCTGATCTTCGATCCTAGGTATGCCATGATGAATGGCGGGATCATCAGCAAACTTTGGGCGAAGATAATCGGCATCACGCCAGCTTGGTTGATTCGAAGCGGCATGTACTGGCGAGTTCCGCCATAAACTTTGCGACCCCGAACGTGCTTGGCACTTTGAGTCGGTATCCGCCGTTGGCCGAGCGTGATGAACACGACACCCACGACCACGCCGACAAACATCAGCGCGAGTAGCAGCATTTTCTCTAGGCCGACGCCGCTGCCGCCAAAGCCGACAAGTTCGAATTCGGCGTTGCTTAGCAGGTTGAATCCAGCACCCGGCATCATCGCAACGATACCGGCCATGATCAACAAACTGATTCCGTTGCCGATTCCGTATTCGTCAATCTGCTCACCGAGCCACATTAGGAACACACTCCCGCAGGTCATGATCATGATCGAAACAAGCTGCCAGAAGTAAGTCAGCTGTCCGGTGTCGGGATTCTCAAAGCGGTCCGCTGTCATGTTCTGCGCCATGATGTAGTACCACAGGAATCCAGTGCTTTGAATCAAACACAAGAACACGGTCAGGTAGCGCGTGTACTCGGTGATCTTTTTGCGTCCGGCCTCGCCCTCTTTCCGCAGCGCATCGAGTGGCTCGTAGGCGTAGCCCAGCAACTGCAGAATAATCGAGGCCGAGATGTAGGGCATGATGCCCAGGCCGAAAATCGTCGCTTGGTTCAATTGGCTACCACTGAAAACGGAAACCTTCGAAAGAAACTTCGACAGGTTCCCGCTCATGTTCTGAGCGAACTCTGACATCAGTTGCTGGTCAATGACCGGCAGTGAAATTTGGTAGCCGATGCGATAAACGGCCAGCAAGAACAACGTTAGCAAAATTTTGCGGCGGAGTTCTGGGATCGTAAAGATAACGCGAAGTTTCTCTAGCATAGCTGGCTAAGTTCCTGTTCGAGCGAGCGGTCAAATGATGACTCGCGATCGTTGGATTGGGTCGCCGAGTGGCGGACTTCAAACGGAAATTGTGAATTGAATCGCTATTTTGAGCAATAGCGGTTGGGCCGGGATCGGGGTTGGTATATGCAAACAGCCGGCCTCGAAGGCCGACTGTGGTGCTTTGTTTCGTTCTTCATCGAACGGAGTTGGACTCCGCTGAGTTACATGAGGGAACGTGAGGGTCACGGAGCGTAACTCCGTGGCAGGGTTATTTTTTCGCCGTCTTCATTTTGTTTTTGACCACGGGTGCAACCGCCGCCAATTCGATGCACTTGCCGCCGGCCTTCTCGATTTTCTCTTTGGCTGACGCGCTGAATCGGTGAGCAGAAACGGTGAGCGATTTGGTGATCTCTCCGTTGCCCAAAACTTTCAGGACATCGTAGCGGTAGTTCGCTAGGGCTCGGCCCTTGAGTGTTTCAGGGGTAACTTCCGCACCCGCGTCGAAGTTTGCTTCGAGATCGGCCACGTTGACTTCACCGACTTTCAGGGCAAACTTGTTGTTGAAGCCTCGCTTGCCGATACGGCGGATCATTGGCATCGCACCACCCTGGAAGGTTGGGTGCTGGCTGTGACCTGCGCGAGACCGTTGCCCTTTGTGCCCGCGACCTGAGGTTTTGCCTAGGCCAGAGCCGGTGCCGCGACCGAGTCGCTTGCGCTTCTTGAATTTTTGGATGCCCTCGTGGACGTCGTTAATAATCACAGCTGGACTCCTCG
>CAZLFF010000052.1:0-22965 GCA_964558755.1 uncultured Pirellulaceae bacterium | reverse complement strand
GTCCGGCAGCTTGCAGAATGCGTCCAGCCGATCCTGGACCATGCGTCGCGACTGCCAACGGTCACTAATCTGGGTCGCAATCTCCAGCAGTCGCGACGTACGTTCGTTCTCGGCGAGTTCTTTCTCCAGGTCAGCCAACTGATGCCCAATATCCGTGGTTTCGGCGGCCAACTGCGACCAACGCTTGGCCCCCTGACGCAGGTCATCAATCTCACGCAACAGCTTGGTTCGTCGCTCCGACAGCTCGGACAACCGCCCTGGCACCTTGGGATTCGTCGACCAGATACGTTCACGCCGCGAACTCAAATCTCGCATCACGTCGATCAGACTAACGCGATCCAACCCGCTGGTCAGCCGGTACAAGTAATCAGCAGCCGCCGTGCTATTGAGTGCTCCTAATTCTTGGATCTCACGCAGACCGATCGCGAAAACGTTGTTGAAAATAGATTCGTCGGTGTCCGACAAGATGCTGCTCAACTGAGCCCGTCCGTGGACGCTGCCGTCATGGCTGTCGATCACGGTCAGGTCGCCAATTGGGTCACTGTGACGATTCGGATCGACGTGCCGTTGAACCTCAAAGGTTCCCGTCGGAGTCACGATGTCACAGTTTCCGCCGGCAAGCCCGCCGTAGACTGGCGGCGTGTACTTATCCAAGCGATCGGGCGAGAAGCCGAACATCATCGATCGAATAAACTGCATCAACGTCGTCTTGCCGGCCTCGTTCTGGCCGCAAAACACGGTGATATCATCTGACAGAGAGTCGATCTTCAGGCCCTTCCAGACACCGAATCCGTCTACTTGTAGATCTTTGATTTTCACTGAATCGCTTCCTTGTGATTTCTGCTGTTTCCGTTCTTAAGCCGCGCGTCAATCAATTAACGCCAACTTCCTCGCCCGTTCCTTCAACCGCATCATCCAACAAACCGTACTGCTTGTGCGCCGCGAGATACTCGACGCCCACCATCGCTGCCTGCCGCAAAACATCCTCGCGACGCGATTGTGAAACCTGCCCGATGCCGGTCGTCATCGTGTTCTCAACCGTGTTCGGCGAATACTCGTGCAAGTTCAAACGCAGCGAGTCATCGCTCTGGTAACGCCCGATCGCTCGCATGTACTCGCCCAAAATTGTGTCCTCTTCGTACCAGTCGCCCGGCAGCTGCTTGGGCGCTTCGACTTTCAGCGAGACAGACCAGAGCCCCTTGTCACCACGTCCGAATTCATCACGCAGCCACTCGAGGATCGCTTCCGACCACTCGCGGCGACGAATCGCAGGATTAAATACGCCGTCGGTGGCAAGCAACCACTTTGAAAGCACAATTTGATCGGTTGTGTCCGCCACGATTTTGGCCGCTCGTTCGGTCAACGCCGTTTTCAAATCCTGAACCTGCACCCCTTCGTTGATCGCAACCTTCTGCGGCAACCAGCGAACACGGTCGGACTCAACGGTCTGCAATCGCAATTTACCGGCCGCATCAACCCGGCCCAACTTGAACCCGTGCGCCCCGGACTCTTTTGGCGAGCGTCCTTGAGGCGTGCCGGGATAAACGACGACCGAGCTTGCTCGGTCTAACTTGCTGCCTTTGTGACGTCCACCCAAAGCCCAGTAGCGAACGTTGTCCGCTTTCAAAGCCGATTGCTCGAAGTCCCCGTACGCCAGCGCGACGGTGAACAGATCACTATTGGGTGCCGAAAAATCGCCCGCCGCGTGACGATGCTGTTCATCGTAACCACAGCCCATGATGCGCGCAACCGTTTTTCCATCGCGTTGATGATCAACCTGCTCGACGATGCGGGACGAGAACGTGACTAAATTGTCCGGCAGTTCAATCGCGCTCGGCCAGCGATCGGGGTAGTCGGTTTCACCACCGCACCAATAAACCGCAATGTCTTTGTCGGCCAGACGCTGAAACTGAGAGAGCAAAAACGCCGCGGCGCGGGCACTGACCGTTTCGCTATCGTATAAATCTCCGGCCAGCAGAACAAAATCCACTCGTTCGGAAACAGCTAGGTCAAAGACCTTCAACGCGGCTTCGTAGGGTGCGTTGGCCAGCACCTCGAACAGGTGCGGGGGAATATCGATCAACCCGGACATCGGTTGGTCCAGGTGAAAATCAGACGCGTGAATGAACTTAAGCGTATCAGCCATCAGGTGCTCTCCTTGCTCCCGAGCCAACGCGGCGTCATGGTGTGGTTCGGCCGCGTGTTGCTGACGCGCCGGACGCTGCGGTTAACTTTGTGATTTCGTTTGTCACGGAAAAGGGCGGGGCGGAACTCATTTTCCGCCCGTCCAAATCCTCACCGATGGTTGTTCTATCCCATCTTGCCGCGACGACCTATAGCAATCACGATGCTAAAAAGCAGGTGGAATCCCATCGGGTCAAGCACAAGTGCTAGCACGGCGTCGTGATTGCCATCAACCCAGCATCGACACTCCACAAACTTGAGCCTCCCGAAAATGCCCTACAACGATCTGAACGCTGAAGAAACTCGTATTATCGTCCACAAGGGGACCGAGTTTCCCGGTAGTGGCAAGCTAAACGACCACTACGAGCCGGGAACCTACACGTGCCGTCGCTGCGACGCGGCGTTGTACGAATCAACCAGCAAGTTCAAATCCGGTTGCGGCTGGCCCAGCTTTGACGACGAGGTCCCGAATGCGGTCAAGCGAGTCCCGGACGCCGACGGACGCCGTGTCGAGATCGTCTGCCGACATTGCGAAGGCCATTTGGGGCATGTCTTCAGTGGCGAGGGCTTCACGGCTAAAAATATCCGCCACTGCGTTAACAGCGTTAGTATCCAGTTCGTGGCAGCAGGTGAAGACTTGCCTGAACGCAAAAGCGAGTAAGTGAAATGCTAATCGGCGAGCGGGCAAATCGACGCGCAGAGCATGTCTCTGAGCAACGCTGAACGGAGTGAAAATTTCTCGATCGGTTTTGTCTATCGCCGGTCGCTGGCGTTTTGCCTCCGCGACATCACACGGAGTGTGATGACTACTTTGCCGATCCGTTCATGGCGACGGGTTCACCCATCCGTCTGGCTTTCGTGGGCTTCGGTTTCAGCGTGATGTTTCGCTTTTCAAGCTCCACCAATTGCTGTTCGTTCATGACGTCAAACGCGTGAATGAGTTGGTCGAGCCCTTGCAGATCAGGCTCCAAGAGCCGAAGCGTTTCGATGACCGCTTCGAGCGTCGACAAAGAATCATGAGAGGGCTCTTGGCGAATTTTAAAACGACTTGGCTGGGTCGGTGTTAATCGATAGCAATTCATCTCGTGCAGCTGATCGACATCTCGAAACATCGCCCGAGCCTGCATCCACGTCGCGTCAATGAAAACGAGATGCTTGGGCCGATCGGCAATTGGCAGATCCGTCAGCAATCGCGCTCCCTGACGCGGGTAAAGCAGCCCGACCTCGGGTCCGCTGGGTAATTCCAGTTTCGCCAATTCCGACTTTCGCCCCACGACCAAGCGAGAGTTTTCCATCGCCTGTTGAACGATCCGAGCCGTATTAAAAGGATGCGTTCGCTCGGCGCGGTGCTGCAAAATCAGCAACCGCGTCTGATTTCGAATTCGAGGAATCTCGTGGCAAAAACAAGTAGCGATCGGACGATAACAGCCGTAGCACAGCTGTCGAACCGTCAGCAACGGCGGGTTCTTAGTTGAAACATTGGCGTGATTCATATCGCCCACAGTTTAACAGCGGAACAAGTTCACTAAGAGCCTATCCTGTAACTTCATAACCCGAAGTGTGAGCGAGGGAACTTCCTTCGTTCTCTCTCAGTAACTTAATTAACGCCAAACAAAAACCGCTGACCTAACAAGCGACCTTCCGCTGGACGGACCGCCATCGAGTCAGCTCTCAGCCCGATATTTTGCCAAGCCGTGCTTGAGACATTCCATCGCCGCTGCCAAATCCGTTTGGTTCAGTACATACGCGATCCGGACCTCGTCTTGCCCGCGTCCTGGTGTCGCGTAGAACCCTGCCCCCGGAGCCATCATGACCGTCGCGCCGTTGTGCGAGAATTTTTCCAACAGCCATTGGCAAAAATGTTCGGTGTTCTCGACCGGCAGTTTTACCATCGCGTAAAACGCACCGTCGATCTTGGGGCAGACCACACCATCGATCTGGTCAAGCGACGACTTCAACAGATCGCGTCGCGCTTTGTACTCGGCCACGACGCCCTCGTAGAAACTGGCGGGCAACTGATAAACGGCCTCCGCACCGATCTGCCCAAACGCAGGCGGGCACAGCCTTGCTTGGCCCATCTTCAGGACAACTTCCATGAGATCAGCATTGCGAGAAATAATGCAACCGACTCTCGCACCACACGCGCTGAACCGTTTGGAAATCGAATCGATCACGATCACGTTCGACTCCGCGCCCTCGACCCCTAGCACCGAGGTATGCTGGACGTCATCGTAGATGAACTCGCGATAAACTTCGTCGGCAATCAAGTACAAATCGAACTCCATCGCCAACTTGACAAGCTCGACCAGAGCCTCCCGCGGGTACACGACTCCCGTTGGGTTGCCCGGATTGCAGATCATGATGGCTCGCGTCTGAGCGTTGATCTGATCGCGAAACGTATCGATAGGAGGCAGCTCAAAGTTATCTTCGATCGACGAAGACACCGTACAAACGTTTGCTCCGCTGGCGACCGCGAACGCGTGGTAGTTCGCATAGAACGGCTCGGGCACAATAATCTGCTCGTCTGGATTGCAAATCGCCGCGACGATAAACGAGATTGCCTCAGACGCTCCTGTCGTGACCAAAATCTGGTCCAGCGTCAGGTCATGCCCTAGATTGCCATAGTAGTTCGAGATCTGCTGCCGCAAGCCCGTGGTGCCCGCCGACGGGCCGTAGGCCAAGACTTTCAAATCCGCGTCCGTGAACGCTTGAAAGAACTCGGGCGGCGTCGGAATGTCTGGCTGGCCAATGTTCAGATGATAAACATGCGTGCCCGCCGCCTTGGCCGCATCGGCATACGGTGCCAATTTGCGGATCGGGGAAGAAGGCAACAGGTAAGCGCGGTCGCTGAACTTGAGCATTTTGGCTTGGCGGCGTTAGTGAAAAGCAGTCGGCGGCCGGCGGCCAGCGCTACGACGAAAGATTATCGACAGAATCCGCGATACGGAAAAGTGACATCTGACAGTTTGAGCTATTTTGATGACGGTTTTGATGGCAACCCATCCCGCCGGAACCAACGACCGCTGAAATGCCCGCTTGAAAATAGCAATCAGGTCTACAAAATGCGGAATCCAGCTCGGCCAGTAAGTTAGGAAACGAATGGCAAAATCAACGACGGATCGTTCACCCAGAATCCTCATTACGCGACTCAGCCACATCGGCGACTGCGTGCTGACCCTGCCAGTTCTGTGTGCCCTGCGAGCGAAATTCCCGAACGCGTTCATCGCATGGGCCGTCGAAAAGCCGAGCGATCAATTGCTTAGCCTGCAGACTGGCCTCGACCAAATCATCCAGATCCCCAAAGGCTGGTTGGGCAAACCGTCGCAGTGGCTGGCTCTTCGGCGTGAGCTTCGATCCTACCGTTTCGATATCACAATCGACCCGCAGAGCCTCAATAAAAGTGCTTTGTTGGGTTACTTGAGCGGAGCCAAACAGCGAATCGGCCTTTCGGGACGCTGGGCACGTGAGCAATCGAAGCTGTTGAATAACAGCCGTTTAGAACCAACCGCCACCCACGTTGTGGATCGTTCGCTGGCTCTGCTTTCCCTGTTGGGCATCGAATCGCCCGAGGCCAGTTTCGACTTGCCGGTCGACCTGGACGCCAAGCAACAGATTGACGCGTTTCTTTATGATGAAAAAATTCAGCAACCATTCGCCGTCATCAATCCGGGCGCGAGCTGGGCGTCGAAGCGTTGGGACAATGATCGCTTTGCCGCTGTTGCCAATCACCTAGGAACGCAGCACGGAATGCGCTCCGTGGTGACTTGGGCAGGAGACGCGGAACTTGAAATGGCAAAATCGATCGCGGCGGCTTCTCGTAATTTTGCAACCGTCGCTCGACAAACCAGTTTGCGTGCCTACGCGGCGCTATGCCAGCAGGCGACGATGTTTATCGGCTGCGACACGGGACCGATGCACATCGCGGCGGCGATGGGCACACCTTGCATTGGGCTGTACGGACCCACCCTGCCAACCGAATCCGGTGCATACGGCGATCAGCACGAAGCCGTCCAAAAATGGCATCAAGCGGGCTCCAGTCGCGAACGGCGCAACGCGCAGAACGTGGCCATGATGGATATCACCCCCGAAGACGTCTGCGCTGCGTGCGACCGATTGCTCGCGCGAGCTTAGTTCACTCATTCAACTTGGTCACTCAGCTGCTGGCGTGAGTGAAACCCGGATGATGGTCGGCAAGTGATCACTGCCGCAGGGTCGGCCAACGATCCGTTCGTGAACATGGATTTCATCCGAGACCAACGCGTGGTCAATTGGGATCCACATTGGCCACGGGAGGTTCATATTCCACGACGCGAGGTAGCCCTGCCCGATGCGGCTGTCGCGGTACCCCGATTGCTCCAGCACGTCCTGAAACACCGCGGCCCAAGGCGTACAATTAAAGTCGCCCATCAACATGGTCGGCGCGTCACGATCGCTCAGCCGTTCGGTGATCTCTACCATCTGTCGGTTACGAAGCGTTAACCGCTTGCTGCCGGTGGGCGACATCGTGTGCAACCCGGCAATCCGCAAACGTTGGCCTCCGAATGTTACGTCCGCCGCAAGAGCCGGAATTGGCGTCACGTCGCGTGTGAGCTCCCAGTATTCGGTGTTCTCAAGCGGATGCTTACTAAAAATTCCCATTCCGTAACCGTGCCAGCGCGGTTGCAACCAACGGTGCGGAAAGTCTCTGTTCAATTTCTCAACACCTTCGTGCCAACCGTGGCTGTATTCGACCAACAGCAACACATCAGGATCGACCTCGCGAACGTGGTCGATTACCTCGCCATACTGCCAGTTGTCGGTCAGCACGTTCATCGCCATCACGGTCAGAATCCGTTCGCCGGCCGGTGGTTGCTCGCTGGTTGAAAACACTTGCGACAGTGAAACCAGAAACGGGACGGCCAGCAAAACTAGCAGCAGACCTCGTCGGCGACGACCAACGACCAGCAACGCCAAACCGCAAACAAGGCTGATCGCAAGAAGCTGTACGCGAAAACTACTAGCGAGTTCCGCGGCCAAGAAGTAGCGGTTGTATAGCGAGAACAAGAACAAACCGGCCGCGCCGCAACCCACTAGCAAAATCACGGCGGAGAGGACTCGGGCGATTTCTGCGATCGAAAAACGAGAATCGGTAGAGAAAGACGGGTCAGAATGGTCGGGCATATTCGAGCTGTTTTCTGCCTGCATTTGATGCATGTGCCGATGACGGAGTCACCGGTCGACTGTGGCCGTGGCACTCCGTGACTCCGCACCTTGTACAACAACATCACCAACAGTTCATTGGCCTAGTGAAATCCAAATGATCGCTTGCGTCCAGAGAACGGCCAGCAAGAAACATTCAATTACTGACAACGCTCTCTCCATTACCGGTGACTCTGTCACTGGCCGACGATTCGCCCCCTGCGTTGCCACTAAGCAACCTTCTGCTTAGCAGCGTATAAATATGGATTAAGAGCCGGGTCATTGTACATCTTGTTCTGACGATAGACCCCATGACGTTTCTTGCCCGCGAAGATGTCTTCCAGCAATTCTTGCAGTGACTGGCTAAGATCCGCGTGCTGCATCAGGCACACCGCCAGCTTTTTTTGCACCGAATCAACGTGCTGCTGATCAACATCGGCACGCTGAAGTTGCTCTTCTAAGTGGTAAATTCGCAACGCCATGATGGACAGGCGATCGATTGCGCTGCCAGGCGTCTCGGTGTTCAACCGAGCTCCATCGTCCAATTGGACTTCGACACGTTTCAGAATCGCCGTAATCTCGTCGTCGATCCTTTCAATCCAATCGTTTCTTTGTTGGTTGAAGCCATCGATCGCTCGTTTGACCTTGGCAATCTGAGCGTCCGAAACGTCACGACTACGGGCGATGTCTTCCTCGTGCCACAGCTGATAATTAAAACTATGCTGCTTGCAGATGGTCGCCATCAATCCGCCAAACGGATTATCGATCGGCTCTTTGTGCCAACGATCGACAGTGTCACGTTGCAGTTTAGTAATCTCGTCCACGTTGATCATTGTTTTCTCCATCCTTGGAAACGCGCGGCCGTTCGGCTTGGGGGCCGGATTCTAGCCCCGCGGTCACATCCAAGACAATAGAAATCGGTGTTCCGTTTACCCGTGCGGCTCATTCTCTTTCACCACGCAGTTCGCACGCGTGCAGCGACTTCCCAAATGGTCTGATGCCGGTTCGACTTGTACCAATACGGTCGAAGCGTATGATTTGAGCCGCACCGCGAACGCTCGCTAGCACGCTACCTCGGATTCAGACCATGCCGCGTTTTTTCCTAGCCCTCCTTTTGCTGTTGGCCGCTGCGTGCCTCGACTGCCGCATCAGCCAAGCGGAGGAACCGACGGTCGGCGATAAAAGCTCGGGAACTGTGTTCTCCGCCGACCGAGCGTTTCAGCATTTGAAGGACGTTTGTGACATCGGACCACGCATTTCCGGCCAGCCGGGAATGGAGCAGCAACAGGCGTATCTGCGAGAACACTTTGAACAGCTCGGGGCGAACGTCGTCGCGCAACGATTCAACGCTCGGCATCCACTGGGCGAGCCACGAGTCAACATGGCGAACTTGATCGTGCGGTGGCACCCGCAACGGGAGCGAAGGCTGATGCTCTGCTGCCACTACGACACGCGTCCGCTGCCGGATTCAGATCGGCAGAACCCACAGGGCATCTTTATCGGAGCGAACGACGGCGGCAGTGGCGTGGCGCTACTGTGCGAGTTGGGTCAGCACATGGCGGGCCTCGAAGGGCCGTACGGGGTTGACTTCATTTTTTTCGACGGCGAAGAATTCGTGTACGACCGCCGCCGCGATCCGATGTTTTTAGGTTCCGGCTGGTTCGCTCGACAGTACGCAGCCGGAAAGTTCGACGTGAAGTACGGCTTCGCAATTTTGGTCGACATGGTGGCCGACGCAGATTTGCAAATCTACTATGAGGGCAACAGCTTGGGGTACGCGAACCGGCTGACGAGAAGCATTTGGGGCACGGCGGATCGGCTAGGCGTGAAGGAATTCGTGGCCAAGCGGCGGCATCAAATCCAAGACGATCATTTGCCATTGAACCAAATTGCCAAAATTGAAACCTGTGACATCATCGATTTTGATTTCCCGAATCCCCAGACTGGAAACATCTACTGGCACACTCAACAGGACCGCATCGAAAACTGTTCGGCCGAGTCGCTTGAGAAAGTAGGCCGCGTGTTGCTAACGTGGTTACGTGAGTTTCAACAAGCGCGTTCAACTCGAGGAGCCAAGTGACATGATCGAGCAAACGTTGTTGATCGCGGCCGACCATGGGAACGTGCGATTGTCTACGTTACTGGCGGGACTGCTCTGCTTCGCGTTCGGCGTCGCGCTGATGTTAGGTCATCGACGGGCAGTCGACCAAGCGATTTCAGATGCCAACGGCCCGCGTGGAAAACGGTTCGAACTACGCAAATTCCGCCGTCGATCACTCGTTGGTTCGCTGATTGCCTCAATGGGGATCATGCTGGCCGGTTTGTACTGGGTGACCTCGCCGCCCGTTTTCTCCGCCTTCATTCTGATGATCCTCTGCCTGATCGCCGGGATCCTAATCATCGCCATCGTGGATTTCTGTTCGGTCAGCATCCACACGCTGACCGACACCCGCGCGGCGGATCCGAAGGATTTACTAACGGATTACATGCAGCGAAAGAAAACCGTCGAGCTCAACCCAAGCGACGACGCAGAGTCATAGTGGGGCGGTGGCTCCGTCACGGCAACGACGCTGTCCGACAACAATCGTGCTTTTTCGAAGTGGCTGCGCATTACCTGCCGCGTCACGAAGTGACTCAGCCACTACGAATGACTTGAACTCTTGGCTCGGCCGCCGTTTGAGACCTAGTTCTGAGCCTCTTTGCCGAACAGTAATCGGAAATTCATTCCGCCGCCTTGGCTGGCGTTGGTTTGGAAAGTGTACTGCGAATCGAGCCACTTGGTGACGCGTTGCAACGAGTCGGCCAAATGAGCCTGCGTGTACGCGTCCAAGTTCTCGTTGTCGCTCGCCTTCTCGAGCATTCCCTTAAGACCGCTCAACTTCAAAACCGCTAGGTTCGAAATCGGCTTCATGGCTGCCGAGCCACCGCGCTCGTTCGCCAAATCGAACAGACGCTGGATGTATTCCGTCTGCAAGTTGCGCCGCAGGCTGGAAATCGCCGGCTTGCGAACGGTGAACTTGCGATCCGGCACGTCTTCCAGCTCGTTCCAAATTGAGTCCCCGATCGTGGTCAGCACCTCCGCCAAGGTCAACACGTCCTCGTCATTTTCGACACGCATCTCGTTGTCATAAATCCGACGCAGCACGGTCGGGTTCATCAACTGAGACAACGTGCTCGCCTGGATTCCCATCACGCGGTCGTGGACGGGCCAAGCGGCTTCGTTGGTCATCGCTTGGAAGAAACCAGCAAACGAGTCAGACGTCATGTGTGTCAACAGTTCGGGCGTGATCCCGTAGGTCTCGTCGAAAAAGGTGTTCTCAATCACGAACTTCAACGCGTCGCGCTGCACTTCTGCCGAGACAACCTCGAGCGGCTTGCGATCTTCTGGATCACCCTTCTTGTCACGATTAACAAAAACACCGCCCAGCCAGTTGGCCATCATGGATGTCGCGGACGTCTGTAAGGTCAACGTCAACAAGTAGCCACGACGAGCCTTGTACCACGAGTCACCGTCGTCGACGAACTCGTCAAGGATTCGCTGACGATTCTGTTGAGCCAACGCCACACGGTCCTTCGCGTAAACCAGTGGATCCTTACCAAAGTCGTAGCGCCGGGCCAGCGGGTCAGGGCCGTACGTATCCTCGTCGGAGGCAAACGTTAGCTCGGGCTCGGAAACGCGTGAGAGAATCTTCTCAAGGTGACTCTCTTTGTTCTTCAGCGTGTAACCGTACTCGATCGCCCACATGTCGTAGGGGCCAACACCAATCATGGCGTAGTCACCCTGCACGTCACCGTGGTCGACCTTGAAGTTCGTGGGGAGGTAATCCATCACGCTTCCCGCCAAAGGCTTGCTACCCTTGACCTCTTCGCTGTTAATCTGATCGATCGAGTAAATACTGGATGCCTTGAAATTGTGACGCAAACCAAGCGTGTGACCGACCTCGTGCGAAACCAGGTCTGCCAGCAGCGGACCGATAAAGGACTCGGGCATGCCGTCCAGCATTTGCTCCTTTTCCTCCTCTTCGTCTTCTTCGTCTTCGTCATCGCCTTCTTCGGCCTCGTCTTCGGCGTCATCGCGCAATGACATGATTGCCATTCGCATCATCGCGACATCTAAACCACGTCCCTCGGCGGCAAAACAGGCTCCGTTCATCTGGCTAGTTCGACCAACGATCCCATCCATCGGCTCATCGCCCATCAAACGCGTCTTGAGTGAATGGGTGCGACGCGAGGAGTGATTATGAGCGGCCTCGTGCTGAATCTGTTGGCGGACAAAGCTACGTTCCGACGGCTCGGCCAAGCGAACGCGCGGGTCCCATTCGGGATGCGATTCGAACCAAGCCATCGTTTCTGGCGTCATGCCGTCCATCATTACCTTGGGCATGACTTCAGAGAACTGTCGCTCAAACGATCGAATCCAGCCGTCCGTCAAAATAATGTCGGCGTCCAAGATCTCACCCGTCGTCGGATTGACGCGGCTCGGACCGATCGCCGTACTAATGTTGTTGTTCAACCAGCGAACAAAGTTATATCGAACGTCTTCCGGGTCGATATTGACGTGCTGGCCGGTTTCCGAATCCTGTTGACGAACCTCAATCGCGTCCGCGATACCAATCTGCTCAAAGGCCTTGTTCCAATTCAAAATTCCCTGACGAACCCAACGTCGGTAGCGGATGGGCGTTGTTTGTTCGATGTAAAACACGATCGGTTTCTTCGGCGGGCTCAAACGCAGGCTCTCCTCACGCTTTTCAAGGTGCCAGCGGTTGATGTACCGAACCTTCGTGTCGTCCGAATTGTATTTTCCATAGTCAGCGTACGAAGTCGTAAAGTAACCGATGCGTTGGTCGGCCTTTCGCGGCTTAAACCCGTCACTGCCCTTGATCTCACTGATCGAGTAGTGGACGGACTTGAGGTTGCCCTGCGGATCGGGTGCTTCAAAAGCGACTTCGATGTTGGTCGGAAAGACTTTCGCCTTTTTGATTTTGACCAAACCGCTTTGCAAACGCATCCGCGGACCAAAGAAGGTGCTCGCGTTGCCGACCAACAATCGATCAAGGTCAATTACGGGCCCCTGACGAGAGACCATCGTAACGATTGGCAGATCCAACAACACGCGATCGGTGAACAGTCGCTCCACCGAGGCCTTCGACTGAGTGTCGGAACCTTGAATCGACAAGTTCTCGGTGACCAATGCAATCCGTTTGCCGTACCGCCGCCAGTAGACGTAAAACGCGTCGGACTGCAAACCGGCGTAGTTGTCTCCGCCAGAAACCGTCGGCGCGATGAAGTGACGGGTCGACGAGCTGGCATAATTGCGGGGCAACTGAGCCAACATTTGGCCGTCGATTTCCCGCTTCCAGAGACGGAAGAACGGACTGTCGCCGCCCTGCACTTCAATCTCGGTGTAACCCTCAGTGACTTCCTCTAAAGAAGGAAAGTTAAACAGGTCCTTCTTTTTCTTGGGCTCGTCTTCTTTATCTTCGCCCAGCGCCGTCGAGGCGAACATGCAAACGCTCAGACCAGCCAACAGCGTGGCGGCGACAAACGATCGGGCAGCGGGCAACTTGAACATCAACGTGTCCTAAATGGATGCGAGGAAATCGGTGTTTTGACCAAAACTCCTAGGCCAGCCAAGCTGCCTAGGCGGATTTTTTTGAAGAATATCGCATTTTAAGGGCCTGTGTCCAATTTCCAACAAATGAACCCCGTTTCTGGCGAATAAGACCACCAAATGCCGCATATTTTTCGATCGTGTGGCGGCGCGAAAAAATTCTCAAGTTCCCGCCAGACGCTTTCGCAAGTAAGAACCACAATCGGCACGAAACTGCCAAGTCCCTTGTGCGACGTCCTGACCACGGCCACTTCCAAGCAAAACCGCAAAAATCTGTTATCGTACTACTAGGCAACGACCGCGACCCATGAATTCCATCCGCTGAGGATTCCTCGCAGGAATTATACGAATGGCTCGACTGGCTTCTACAAAGCTCCGGATCGCAACAAGACAACCGCTCCTATCAATACACCGCATGACGCTGATTCCCGGTTTTGAAGTAGCCTTCGACCAGCCATGGTTCCTGCTGCTGTTGTTGCTACTCCCGCTGATCTGGGTGATGAGTTTTCACAGCCTTGCTGGGCTAGGCAACTGGCGTCGCTGCTTCGCGATTCTTTTGCGCTCGACGGTTGTCGCACTGCTGGTCCTCGCGCTGGCCCAAACGCAGATTCGCCGCACGACCGATCGGCTGACGGTGATCTACCTTCTGGATCAGAGCGACAGCATCCCGGCGGCGCAGCGCGATGCGATGTTGGACTACGTTGTTCGCGAGGTTGAAACGCACCGGCGATCGCGTGAGGAAGACATGGCGGGCGTGGTGGTCTTTGGTGGCACGGCCAAGATCGAGGCGGCACCGTACGATGGTCGGCTACCGCTAATTGGTCGGCTGGAATCCTCAACCGATTTGCAAACCGACGCCACCAGCTTAGAAGCCGCACTAAAGCTCGCCAAAGCCTCGTTCCCCGAAGACACCGCGCGGCGCGTGGTGGTTGTGTCGGACGGCAACGAGAACTTGGGGGACGCGTTGTCGTTGGCTCAGACCATGGCCGAGGACGGAATTGGAATCGATGTGGTGCCGGTCGAATTAGACGCTCAAGCCGAGATCGCGGTCGAAAAGATTGTGCTGCCCGCCGACATTCGCAAAGGTCAAGACTTCGAAGCACGAATCGTGCTGAATCATGAAACGGGATCGGACGCCGAAAACTCGGAACCGGTTACGGGCAAACTTCGCCTGACGATGGGAACAGCTCAGTCGAGCGAGTTGATTGCCGAGCAAACGATCACGCTGCAGCCGGGCAAGAACATTCACGGCTTTCGACACAAATTGGAACGAGCGGGCGTATTCACACTCGACGCCGCCTTTGTGCCTGACGATCCGTCCGTCGATTCGATTGCCGACAACAATCGTGCCTCGTCGTTTACGCACATCCGCGGCAAAGGCAAAGCGCTGTTAATCGAGGACGCGTTCCACCGCAACGAATTCCAGCACTTGGTCGAACGGCTGCAAGCAAGTGCGATCGAGGTCGACGTCATGCCGTCGAATCAGCTGTACACATCTGCTGCGGAACTGCTGCCTTACGACGCGATCATTTTGGCCAACTTACCGCGTGCAAGCGGTGACGACAGTGACAGCCCAGAACTTGCTGCGTTCACCGACACTCAGATCAAAATGCTGGTCGACAACTGCGAGCAGATGGGTTGCGGGATCGTGATGCTGGGTGGCGATCGCTCGTTCGGAGCCGGCGGCTGGTCGAACACGCCGCTCGAAAAAGCGATGCCGGTCGATTTCCAGATTAAGAACGACAAGGTCTCGGCGGTCGGAGCACTCGCGATGGTGATGCATGCTTCCGAGATGGCGAACGGCAACTTTTGGCAAATCAAAATTGGCGAAGAAGCAATCAAGGTGCTCGGGCCAATGGACTACTGCGGCGTCGTCGACTGGAGCGACATGGGTGGTAATCCCAAATGGCTGTGGAAGCTACCTACGGGCATGGATCGAGTCTTTCAGAATCGCAATCGCATGATGGGCATGGTCAACCGCATGACTCCCGGCGACATGCCCGATTTTAACGCTCCGATGCGATTGATGCTTAGCGGACTCAAGCCAGTCAACGCCGCGATGAAGCACGCGATCATCATCAGCGACGGCGACGCGACGCCGCCCACCAACGCGTTGCTACGGGACTACGTTAAGAATCGAGTCAAAATTTCCACCGTGGCGGTGGGGACCCATGGTCCGCCCGGTAGCACGCCCCTCCAACGAATCGCCAAGGCGACTGGCGGAAAATATTGGGTCGTCAAAGACCCCCGCGCGTTGCCGAAAATTTATCAACGCGAGGCACGGCGGGTCGCCAAGCCGGTGCTGAAAGAATCCAAGACCGGGATGGATGTGATTCCCACACCCGCGGCCGGCACCCACGAAATCGTTAAAGGGATCGACGTCGGCAGCCTGCCAACGTTTAGCGGATACGTAATGACGACGGTCAAACCCAGCAACCTGGTCCAGCAATTGTGCTTGGCCAGCGAGCCCAAGAATGACAAGGGCGAGAATTCAACGCTCCTCGCATCGTGGCGATATGGCAACGGTCGGACGGTGGCCTTCACCAGCGACGCAGGACATCGCTGGACGACCAATTGGTTCAACAGCGAGCAGTACGACAAGCTGTTCGCCCAAATGGTGCGTTACGCCATGCGACCGATCACCCAGAGCGCCAATTTCTCAGTCGCGACGGAAGTCAAAGACGGGATAGCAGAGGTTGTCGTGACGGCGTTGGATGAAGAAGACAACTTTTTGAATTTTCTGGATATCTCAGGTCGAGGCGTTGGGGCGGACCAAAAAGGTTTCGACCTTGAGTTCGACCAAGTCGGCCCCGGACGATACGTGGCCAAGCGACCAGTCAGCGGGTCTGGCAACTATTTGTTTTCACTGTTTCCCGGCGAAGGGTACCAGCGTTTGACGTCGGGGTTCAATATTCCTTGGTCATCCGAATACAAGGATCGTCAGGCGAATTTGGCTCTGCTGGATTCGCTGTCCCAGTTCAAACCGCGTGGCGGGGAAGCGGGTGAATTGATTGCGGGTGACCTGAGCCGTTCCGGAATCGCGACGCTGCTCGAAACGAACACCTTCCGCCCTACCCTCTCGGCGGCGATCGGCATTCGCGATATCTGGCCGCTGTTGCTGGTGATTTGCAGCACGGCGTTCTTTGCCGACGTGCTAGTCCGTCGAGTCGCCATTTCCTTCGAGTGGCTGTGGCCTTTCTTCGCGTTTCTGCGGTCCAAGTTCACCCAAGAAGAAACAACCACGCGTCAGGAATCCTTATCGCGTTTGCAAAGTCGTAAACAGGAAATCGAAAAAGATATCGAAACGCGCCGAGCGGCGACACGGTTCGCGCCGGGCGATTCCGATGAAGCGTCGATTAGTGGCAAGCAGCATTTGGAAGATGTTTTGGCCAGTGAAATTGAAAAAACGCCCAAGGCACCGCCGAAAATCGATCGCGATTCGCTTTCCCCGGACGACGACAACACATACACATCACGATTGCTGGACGCAAAACGAAAAGCGCGCGACCAGCAGAAACGAAACAATGACTTGGCGGATGACTAGGCTCCGTCGGGTCGACGTCTCAAATCAACTTTTTCGCAAGGCAGACTGAATGACTGACAACGCAGATTTTCAAAAGCGGGCGGCCGAGTTTCGCGACCGCTACCAGGCGATTCGCGACGAGATCGGCAAGGTAATCGTGGGCCATGACGATATCGTCCACGGAGTCCTGACGTGCCTGATGATCGGCGGCCACTGCTTGCTAGAAGGTGCGCCGGGTTTGGGGAAAACACTTTTGGTCTCCACGCTTTCGAAAACGCTTAGCCTTGAATCAAACCGCATTCAGTTCACGCCCGACTTGATGCCGGCCGATATTCTGGGCACCAACATGGTGGTCGAGTCCCCCGACGGGAAACGATCGTTCCAGTTTCAAAAGGGGCCGATCTTTACGCAGATTTGCTTGGCCGACGAAATCAACCGCGCGACGCCAAAGACTCAATCGGCGATGCTGGAAACGATGCAGGAAGGCACCGTCACCGTTGGCGGCAAATGCTACGAGCTAACCAAACCGTTCTTCGTGCTGGCGACTCAGAATCCGATCGAGCAAGAAGGCACCTACCCCTTGCCGGAAGCCCAAGTGGATCGCTTTTTGTTCAAGCTAGTCGTTGGCTACAGCAATCGCGAAGAGCTGGCCGAGATTCTTGACCGCACCACGCGGGGGATCAAAATCGAACCACAACCGGTAATGGACGGCGCTGAGATCATGCAATGGCAGGCGTTGATCCGCGAGGTCATCTTGGCCGACCATCTGCGTGACTACATCGTGCGACTGACGTTGGCAACACACCCGGAGGGCCCGCACGCCATCGACATCACCAACCAATACCTACGCTGGGGCGCGAGTCCACGCGGTGCGCAGACGATTGTGCTGGCGGCAAAAGTGCGAGCACTACTCGAAGGCCGATTCAATGTCAGCTTTGAGGATATTCGCCGCGTGTACCTGCCCGCGATGCGGCACCGCGTGGTTCCAAATTTCGAAGCACAAGCCGAAGGGGTCACGAGCGATCAGGTGTTGTTAGAGATCTTGGATCGCGTGCCGGAGAAAGGGGAGTAAGAAGGTTTTAGGGTTCAGGAATCAGGGTTCAGGGTTCAGTTTTTAAAATCTGAAATCTGAAATCTGAAATCTGAAATCTGAAATCCCAACGCTATCGGCCAATTCCCGCCCACCACCGCCCCCCCGCGTCACCCCGCACACCCAAAACCTCACACCGAAAACCACACACCGAAAACCGAAAACCTGAACACCAACCCCAACAACTCGAACGAACTCCTGCCCCCTTCGCTCTTAGCGAAGCTAGACCGGATGGAACTGGTTAGCCGCAAGATTTTTCGTGGGCGAATGAAGGGCGAACGGCGCAGCATGCGAAAAGGGCAGAGCGTCGAGTTCGCGGACTTTCGCAACTACGTTCCGGGCGACGACCTACGTTTCGTCGATTGGAATCTGTACGCGCGTTTGGACAAACTATTCCTAAAACTATTCCTCGAAGAAGAAGATCTTCATTTTTACACGTTGATCGACGTCAGCGAGTCGATGAATTTTGGCACGCCAACCAAACTGCAATACGCAAAACAGCTGGCTGCAGCGTTGGGCTACATTGGATTGTGCCGTAGCGACCGCATTAAGATCGAACCGCTCGACCCGACCACCGCAGCCGCCGCGCCGGTGCTGCGTGGCCGCGGGAATGTTTGGCGGATGGTTGAGTACCTGAAAAGCATCGAAGCCAACTCCAACGTGCCGCTGACGGACGCGGTGAAGAACTTCTGTGGTCGCAACACGGGCAAGGGCGTGCTGGTTCTGATCACTGACCTCATGGACAAATCCGGCTACGAAGAAGCGCTCAAGTACCTGGTCGCGCGTAACCTTGACATCTACGTCGTCCATGTTTTGTCACAAGAAGAAATTGACCCGGACATCACGGGCGACTTGAAACTGGTCGATTGCGAGGACGCCGACATTGCCGAGATCTCAGTCAGCCAACGACTGATCGACCGCTATCGAAAAACGCTTGCCACGTTCATCGAGCAATCGCGTGACTTCTGCAGCCGGCGCGGCATCGTCTATACGATGACCAGCACCGAACGTTCGGTCGATCGATTGGTCAGCCGCTACCTACGCCAGCGAGGCCTGTTGCGGTGAACCTGTTCGACTTTAACACTCTCTCTTGGTACCAGTGGCTGATCCTCGGCGTCGTCCCGCCGCTGATCTTTTTGCTGTATTTTTTGAAATTGCGTCGATCGCCGTTGCAAGTCCCCAGCACCTACCTGTGGACTCGCACAATCGAAGACATGCACGTCAACAGTTTGTGGCAGCGGCTACGCAAAAACCTGCTGCTGTTTCTTCAATTGCTGGCGGTGCTGCTGATCGCGACCAGCTGCCTGCGGCCCGGGTGTCGCAGTGAGGAATTATCAGGCGAGCGTTTTATTTTCGTCGTCGATCACTCGGCCAGCATGTCGGCTAAAGATCTGCCGTCGGGCAAAACGCGGCTGGAAGAAGCGAAGCAGCTCGTTCGTGAAACGATCGATCGGATGAAGGGCTCCGACGTCGGAATGCTGATTAGCTTTTCCGATCGAGCCACTGTGCAGCAGTCGTACACCACC
This sequence comes from uncultured Pirellulaceae bacterium, assembly GCA_964558755.1. GTDB lineage: Bacteria > Planctomycetota > Planctomycetia > Pirellulales > Pirellulaceae > Mariniblastus. Next base: position 3,853 of record CAZLFF010000052.1, on the reverse strand, counting down.
AACAAATCACTGCTCAAGCGCAAGCTGGACTTGATTCAACAAACCGAACGAGCGACCGACATCAGCGAAGCCCTGACTGCCGCGTCGGGACTAGCCAATCCCGGCCGGACCAGCGATCGCGAGAGCAACATTGATCTGCAAGTGGCCGAGGGCCGTGAAGCAGTGCTGCAAATTTATAGCGACGGAGGCGTCAAAGAGGTGCCCCGGTTCTCGTTCGGCAAGCTCACGGCCGAGTACTTTCCAATCGGGTCGGTGGACGCGGTGGACAACGTCGGCATCACCGCGTTCTCGATTAACGACCAGTTAGAAAACGCTACGCAGATTGAAATTTTCTCGCGACTGCAAAACTCGGGGCTGGATACCACGACTGTCGACTTGTCCCTGTACGTTGACAACGAACTGTTCGACGCTCGGTCGGGCGTCGAAATCGAGGGACTCTCGTCAACCAGCGTCAATTTTGATTTGTCCGGGTTGGTCAACCGTGTGGACGCCGCCGTTCCGATCCGTCTGGAGATCGACACGGCCGACGTCTACGCTCAAGACAACGTCGCCTACAGCGTGCTCAATCCACCACGGTTAGCCAATGTGTTGGTCGTCAGTGACGATGAGAAGTACTTGCGACTAGCGTTGGAGACTGATCGCGTCTCAAAGCTATCAACCGTTCAGTTCGAGCTAACCGAATACCTAGATCAACCGGAATACCAGCAGCGGACGACGTTGGGAGCTTACGACCTGGTGATCTTTGACCAGTGTGCTCCGAAAACGATGCCGCGTTGTAACACGGTTTTCTGGGGTCAACTTCCACCGCCTGTGGATGCAGAGAATCCAGAATGGACGTCCGCGCAAACGATCGAGGTCTCACCAATCGTCGATGTCGACAGCACTCACCCGCTCATGCAATCGGTCCAAATGACGACGGTCAATGTCCTGACCAGCAAGGTTCTGAATGGCCCCGTCGGCAGTTTATCGTTAGTCGATTCGGTCGCGGGATCCATGATGATGGTCGCGCCGCGAGGGGGTTTTCAGGATCTGGTAATCGGATTTCCGCTAGTGACATACAACGATGCGGGCGACGCACTGGTGAACACCGATTGGCCACGGAAACTGAGCTTTCCGATTTTCATGCAGAACATGTTGATGAATTTGGGCGGCAGCTCGCGATTCTCCAAGTCGACGAACCAACGGCCGGGCGAGCTATTAAACTTTCGCGCTCGCCTTCCTTACGACGAAGTGTTTGTCACGCCGCCGGGAGGCAAGCCAAAACGAGTGGTTTCCCGCCCCGACAGCTCGTTCATTTTTTCGGACACCCAACGATCAGGTATTTACGAGACTCGGGGCCCCGACCAGAAAGAAATCGATCAGCTCGTTCCCGTCAATTTGCTCGACCGCCGCGAGAGCGACCTGGCTGTGCGTGAAAAGATGGAGTTAGGCTACGTGGAGATCGCCGGCCAACGAACTCGTGTTCCCGCTCGCCGCGAATACTGGCCGTGGCTCGTGCTGGCAGCGTTGATCATCGTGCTGATCGAATGGTACATCTACAACCGCCGCGTCCTAATCTAAGAACGCCCGCCCCCAAAAAAGTGTGCCGCCAGGCAAACACGCAGTTTAAGACGCAAGCAATCCTCGTCACAGAACAGCCACCTGCACCGCGCTCAATCAAAAACCTCTTGACCGGTTTCCGACACCCTGATAATCACCAGTTTGGCAATCCGGCCATCGGTCTGCGTGGATGTTTTCTTGAGCGATTATCGGCAACTTCGATGTGTTTTTTCGCTAGCGATTATCGCTAGCGTTGTTCTGGTGTGCGCCGTTGCCAACGCTCAACGTCCACGTTTCCCAGATTTTTTCGGTAACCCAAGCGGCAACAATCCCGGCGGTTCGACTGGGCTGGGCCTACCCGTCCCCGGCAACCAACCACCGGCGATTACCATTCCTAACTTCGGCGGTGCGGTGCCCGGAACGGTTGGCGCGCCACCGGTGACGCTGCAACCGCCCAATTTCTCTCCGCTCAATGGCGTCAACGGCACTCCGTTCAATCCGAACATCGTCGGGCAGCCACAATTCGGTGGAATCACCGTGCCCGCGCCGTTTGCCGGTACGCCTCAGCTGGGTACCGTGGCTCCTCCGCCCGGTGTTTCACCCGCCACGATCCCCGGCCAAGCATTTCCCGGCTTCCCCGGCGCAACCAACGCGACGCCCAACTATCAGATCTACCCGCCGGCAAACAGCCAACCTCTGGTTGGGCCTGGCGGACAGCCGCCTGTGCTGACGGTTCCCAACTATCAGCCGCCGGCGATCAACAACACCTTCCCCAATGCGGGTCTCGGGCAGAATAGCTATGGCCGGCCGTACGGTGATACGGGACTCAGCGGACTACAAAGCTGGTGGAACCAAACTTGGTCAGGATTTCGCGACGACTTCCTGCCACGTTTGCTCGAACGCCCCCGGGCTCGTCAGACTTACATCTACGGTGACGATGATGCGAACGCATTGAACATCAACGACATCGAGCTGGCCACAACGCTCAACTGGCCGAACTTTGTAAACAGCGGACAGCCGTTGATGATCAGCCCCGGATTCATTTTTCACTTTTGGGATGGCCCAAATTCCTCGACAGGATTCGACCTGCCATCTCGTGCGTACAGCACTTACCTGAGCTTCGACCACACGACCGATATGCGTCGCAACGTGGGTTTGGAAAACAACTTTACCATCGGCGTTTACACAGATTTTCAAAGCACCAACACAGACAGCCTGCGTTTCACGGGCAAGCTACTCGGCTGGCGACGAATCAATCCGTACTTGGTTGGCAAGTTTGGCGTAGAGTATCTAGATCGCATCCGAGTCAAACTGCTACCGGCATTTGGTTTTTACGCGACGCCGGTTCCCGACATGAAGCTCGATCTGTACTTCCCACGAACCAAGCTATCCCACCGCATTCCCAACTTCAACGATTTTGAAATCTGGGGTTACGTCGGCGCGGAATACGGTGGCGGCAGCTGGACGATCGAGCGTGAGGATAGCTCAAAGGACCAGGTCGACATCAACGACGTCCGCGCGTTCACGGGTCTCGAGTGGATCGGGCCGCGTCGAGTCACGGGCTTTTTTGAGGTCGGCTATGTCTTCGAGCGCGAGCTGGTCTACCGCACCGACCCGAACAACAATTTCTCGCTGGAAGACAGCGTGATGGTTCGCTCTGGGCTGGCGTTTTGAAGTTGCTCCGCTGATCAAAGCCGCGTGACGACTAGGTGCCCCCATTCTTTCGTGGCAGCCACGAAACCCAATGTTTTTGCGTCTTTCTGCGCATCTTTTGGCATTTTTCAGAATCTTTGTCCCCTGCTGTTCTGCGCTTCCGTATGGAATTTCAGACAAACAAAGCGTGACACAGCCGTCACTCACTCAAGAATTACTCAAGGGACAGAGCCATGAACTTCACACGAATCATCACAGCCATCGCATTGACAACCGCAGCAACCGTCAGCACGAACGCCAACGCACAAACGGCTCAACTGGCCGTTCAACAGGACCACACGATTCAGGCAGCAGTCGTCGGCGGCGGGCAAGTTGTTAATCCTCCGTACGAAACACGCGTTGCACCAGAGGCTCTGGTCATTCCACAACCAACCACCCCCAAGCTGGGCTTCACCGGCCAAATCATCCCGGGTGTCGGCATGAAAGTGCTTTCGGTCCGCTTCGGCAGCCCAGCAGCCAAGGCCGGTTTGGAGCACGGCGACATCGTGATGTCGGCCAACGGGTTCCCAATCACTCAGCAGTTCGATCTTAGCAACGCAGTCGCTTCGGCCGCCGCCCACAACAACGGCGTCGTGTCGATGCGAGTCAAGAACATCCGAGG
>CAZLFF010000051.1:10742-23858 GCA_964558755.1 uncultured Pirellulaceae bacterium | reverse complement strand
TAGCGCGCTACCAGACTACGCTACAGCCCGCGACTTTGTCAGCCAAAGTTTATTCCATCGAGACTCACGTTTCAACGCCGGTGGGCGGGAACCGTTGTGGGAGGTATCTTTTCTGTCACGGGCCGGTTAGCTCAGCCGCCCCAGTTCATCCCATGCGCCCGCGGGCGTCGAATATCCCTCATGAATTTGGCACACATAGAACTCGCATGGCCAAACCACTTCACTTTGCCGACCGACTGTTCACCGAAATCCAGCGCAAGAAAACGCCATTGGTGGTCGGGATCGACCCCCGAGCCGATCAGTTGCCGGCTCCTTTGAAAGCGTCTTTTGAAAACACAGGGCGATCGTCCGATGAGCTGGTTGCCACCGCCGCGGCGTTCGCTCAGTTCGGCTGCGAGGTTATTGACGCGGTCGCCGATCACGTGCCGGCGGTTAAGCCACAGGCTGCTTTTTTTGAACAGCTGGGCCCCGCAGGCATGCAGGGCTTGGCCACCGTGGTTGACCACGCCGTTTCGGCGGGACTGGTCGTCATCATGGACGCCAAACGAGGTGACATCGGCTCGACGGCGGCCGCTTATGCGGATGCATTTTTGGGACGCAAGCCGCTCAGCGCGTGGGGCTGCGATTCGCTGACGATCAACCCTTACCTGGGCGACGACAGCCTAACGCCATTTACCGACCTAGCGGCCGCGCGAGGTGCTGGGCTGTTCGTGCTGGTGAAAACCTCCAACCCCGGCGGCCGAACCTTCCAAGAACAATCAATCGATGGGCGCCCGCTATACTACCTCGTGGCAGACCACGTGCAGGGCTTAGCCGCGACCGACATCGGGGAATGCGGTTACGGCAGCGTCGGCGCCGTCATCGGAGCCACTCATCCGCAGCAACTGACCGAACTGCGGGCCGCGATGCCAAATACGATCTTTCTGGTCCCAGGCCTTGGCGCGCAAGGGGGCACCGCGGCCGACGTCGCAGGCGCCTTCGACGCGAACGGATTGGGTGCGGTGATTAATAGTTCTCGGGCGATTATTTTTGCGTACGAACAACCAGCGTACGAATCAGCAACCTCGTGGCAGGCAGCGGTTGAGCAGGCGACGCTGGCGACAAAGCAACAGCTGGCTGGGGTATGCCGCTTGGCGTAGCGCAGTAGCCATCAGATTCCCATGTGATGTCGAACCGCCAATTGGCTTTGATTTTGAAACGGTTAGGCAACTAGAGAGACTCAAGCTGCGTTAATAGGTAGATTAATCAATGGCCGGATCGACGGTTTTCGCTACTGGGACGTTTTGCATCCGCGACATCACTTGGAAAGTGATGGGTACTTTTACTTTGATGAACGTCTACTGTTTAACGCTTACAGGTTGAGCACCGTGAACATCATCCTGTTTGAACCGACTGAGCTGTGTTCGCCACTACCGCGTGATGACGCCCGCGTGATTCATATCCTCGACGTTCTGCGTCGGCAGCCCGGAGACGCGACCGACGTGGGGTTGGTCAACGGACCCCGTGGCAAGGCGATTTTGCGCACGGTGGACGAGCAACAGGCAAGCTTCGACTTTGTTTGGGGCGACTTGCCATCGGAATTGCTGCCGATCGATTTGATCGTCGGCTTGTCCCGGCCTCAGACAAGTCGCAAGATCCTACAAGAAGCCACGAGCCTCGGCGCGAGGCGCATTCTGTTTGTCACAACCGACCGAGGGGAACCTTCCTACGCTCAATCGAAACTCTGGACAACGAACGAGTGGCAACGCATGGTGCGGGCAGGCGTTGAACAAGCGTTTTCGACGCGCTTTCCGGATGTCGAGGTCGGTTTGAGCTTGACCGAGGCGATTGTGAAAACGAGCAGCTCGAGCGTGCGAATTTGTTTAGACAATTACGAGAGTACATCGCGACTGGCCGCCGCAACCGCTGAGGCAAATTCCGTCGTGTTAGCAGTTGGTTCTGAGCGAGGTTGGTCGGCTGCGGAACGCAATCAGTTTCGTGAACACGGGTTTGTGCTGGCCGACTTAGGCGAGCGACCCCTTCGAAGCGAAACAGCAACGATCGCTGCGGTAAGTATCGTGGCGGGGCAGTTGTCCGACGGAGTATCCGGCCCGTGAGCATTTTGCGAGCCAGCTCCCCGAGGCGAAGGACTTCATGCCGCCGAGCTTGACTCACCCAGTCGAGCTCCAGCCAGAGCCCAAATTGCGGCCAGCCGAAATCGAGTGTGACCATGGAACCGCGGGAATCCTTTCGTGCGTTGCGGAGCGTGCAAGTGCATATACGCACCGGCCCCACCCACATGTCCAATCACGCCAACAAAGACGACCAAGCCGTTTCGTTCTCCGGCGTTTCACGGTCCTAGCCACCGAAAGCCTATTTCGCCGTCGCTGAGCAGCTGCGATTAGCGAACAATGGCGAGTGATTCGACACTGATTGCCAAAATACAGCTGAATTCTGTCCCTTGCCTTGCCGAATTGGAGTTAAGCCGATAAAATGAAAACGTTTTCACACACTTCATATTTTCTTTTTTCATCCTTTCCCGGGAACTGTCCATGAACACTCAACTTACGTCCCGACGACGCGGTTTCACGCTCGTTGAATTGCTCGTCGTCATTGCCATCATCGGCATCCTAATCGGTATGTTGCTGCCAGCGGTGCAGCAGGTCCGCGAGGCTGCCCGGCGCTCGCAGTGTCAAAACCAAATGCGTCAAATGTCCTTGGGCATGCTCAACTACGAGAGCGCGTACCAACATTTCCCCGCAGGTGTGGTAGGTCAGAAAAATACTCCCGTGACCGACCCTAGCTCTGCAAGACAATACTTGGCCGGCAAGGGTTTCAATTGGAGCACGATTATCCTGCCATTCATCGAGCAGAATGCGATGCATGACCAGTTGTCCGCGGTATCCGAAGATTTCAAGACCCCTCGATCTTTTGATCCCGCAGTCACTCCAACGGTATACTTGGAGAACGAGATTCTGCCGATTTTCATTTGCCCTTCGTGTCCGATGGACCTAATTAACCCAATCCGCGGAGGAATGGATGCGAGAGAGCAGGGTGAAATCAAGGTAGCTGGAAAGAGTAATTACGTCGGCGTTATCGGCCCGCGGCTACCGAAAGACCTCTTGGCCATCAGAGACTCAACAGAGTTCGAGACTGACGGCACCGGCGAGCCCTTTGCAACCACACAGGACAATTACGACTACGAGTTTCCCGGTGTTTTGTTTCACAACTCAAAAGTCACCTTCGGTGGCCTGACTGACGGGTCAAGCAATACTTTCTTGGTCGGCGAACGAGACGGTGCCGAAGGCGAGGACCCTAACGGCAGGCGCTACACACGTGGTGCCGGTTTATGGTGCGGAACCCGCCAAGTCCAATGGCTGAACTCCTCGCTAGGTCCAACCGATGGTCGCGTGGGCTACAATTTAAACTCAGCCTACATTTCCTCGGGAGCAGGAATCGACCTTTTCCAGCAAACTTGGGTACCGTTTTCTAGCACTCATCCGGGTGGTGCAAACTTTGGACGGGCGGACGGTTCGGTCACGTTTGTCCCGGATGAAATTGACGCCGATGCGTACGAGGCTTCAGGCACCTGTGATGGTGGTGAGATCATCGACGAGTTCTAATCGTTCTGGCTGGCCGTTGGTTGGCTGTTTCGAGTACGAATTCGTGCTTACCAAAAACCGTTAAAGCGGTGCGACCGATTGATCGTGCCGCTTTTTATTTAATCCCTCGATCGCTTCTCGGTCGAGGTGCCCGATTTCTAAGATTGGTTTCTAACATGAGACATAGTGACGTTGTTAAGTTGGCATTTCTATTCGTGCTAAATGTCGCCTGTATCGGCTGCTCTGGCGGTGGCGATTTCGGCTACGTCGAAGGGACCGTGACACTGGACGGCGAACCGATAGAGAATGCTCTGATCGGTTTTTATCCCACCGAAGGCCGAGGCAGCATCGGTTCGACCGACAGCGAAGGACATTACTCGCTGCGATACACAGCGTCTCAAAAAGGTGCCTCGATCGGCAATCATCGGGTGACTGTCTCGACGTTTATCCAAGAAGTCAAGGCACGTGCCAACCCGCGAGATCCTGACCAAGTGGTTGAAGCAGTCGCCGGTCGCAAAGAATTGCTCGACAAGTCTTACCAAGACAGAAAAAACACGCCGCTTACCGCGACGGTGGTGCCGGGAACGAACCCGCCCATCAATTTCGATCTGAAAAGCAAGTAGCGGGCCGCTGATAACGATTACGAATCAACGCAACGACTTGAGGTCGCGTATCAACCTCAGGTCGTTCGTTGCGTCATAGCAGCAGTCCAATTTTGTGGTTTCTCTCGAACGTGGGAAACGATTTTGTATCCGCGGAAGACGCGAACGCCGTCAGTGGTTTCTTCGTGCCTCTGTGGTTTTTTCGCTGGAAATCGTAAAAGCACACAACCGCGCCCAACTCATCACCGCAATGGGCCGGGCTTTTGGATAAACTTCTCTTTAATCGGTGTACGATTCCGGAGCCGACAGGCTTTGGCCCTTTTGCTCAGCAACCGTTTGCAATAGACCGCTTTCGATCGGGCCGAGGACTTGCTTGGTCCCTGACGGCCATGAGACTGTGATTTCTTCTACGGTCTTGGCTTCGCCGATTCCGATCAGCAACGTGTCGCTGTTCTGAGCCGCAAAGCCCTCGCCACAACGGAACTCTCGAACGATCGATAACCCGTCGTCCAAGGTCAGCCGCACGACGGCTCCGTAGCCATCGCGACACGACTGCCCATCCGGTTTTGACTCACTCCGAGCAGCTCCCTCGAAACGCAAAGCGACAAAGTTATTGTCTGACTCGATCTGATTTTCAAAAAGCTGCAGCACCGGTGCGTTGGCATTGCACAGAGCAATGTCCGGCCGACCGTCGCGGTTGAAGTCTCCGATCGCAAACGCTCGACCATCGGCGATCGAGTCAAGCCCCGACAGCATCGATTGCTCGATCAGGTCACGCTGGCCAGTTTCCGACTGCTTTGGCCGGTTGTGGAACCAGCGATTAAGTTCCTCACCGCTGAACGACTGATTGATTGGATCCTCGATCGCAGCCGCGTGCGTTTGCTCTTGCCATGCCGGCTGATCACGAATCTCGTTTCGCAAATTCTTGTCCGTCCGCACGACCGTGCGCCAATATTGACTTCACAAATCCGTGTGACACGTGATTTCTTGCGGAGCGGTGTAGAAACCACTGGCCACATACAGGTCCAGCCAACCGTCGCTGTCGAAATCGCAAAACTGGCCTCCCCACGACCAACCGGCTTTCGTCACGTGTAAGTCATCCGCTTGTTCGCCCGACACTAGATCGAACTTCCGTCCGTCACGATTGCGAAAAAGTCGATTGCCATTGGCCGACATCAGATAACGCTCATCCAAATCAGTTTGCATCTGACCAATAATCCGCTTGCCGGCTTTGCTGTACATATTAGAAACGTAAAGATCCTGCCAACCATCTCGGTCGTAGTCGCCCCATGTGACACCCATCCCATAGCCTCGCATCGCCGCTCCACCGGTTCGAAGGGTCACGTCGGTAAAGCCGCGTTGACCGTCATTTCGGAACAAATAATCGGGAGCAAAATCGTTGCTGAGGTACAAGTCAACGTCTCCGTCTTGATCGTAATCCGCCCAAGTCGATTGAAAGGTGTTGGCCCAGACTTCTTGAAGAACAGTTGATTTCTTGAACTTACCGCCACCTAGGTTCCTTAAAAGTCGATTTGGCGGGCCCGGCCGATCGAGCCACAAATCAGCCGGCGACGCTTTCGTGAACCAGCCGATCAACTGTTTGGCATGGACCAGCGGCATGAACTTGGCTGCATTCTCAACGTTGCCAATGTGAGTGCCGATGGAAGTGTAACTGCACAGGTACAAATCTAGCCGACCGTCGTTGTCATAATCTGCCGCCGAAGCAGACGTGATGAACCCCGGCAACGGCTCCGCGATATTCGCCGATGTTCGATCTACGAAGTTACCGTCCTCGTTCATCAACAATAGCGACGGCGCGAAACAACGTCCCAGAAAAACATCTTTGTCACCATCGTTATCAAAATCAGCGAATAGTGCGCAGCAGGTGCGATCAGAATCGAGACCGTACTGCGCGGCTTGGTTTTCAAACGTGCCGTCACGCTGATTCACGAACAGCCGATTCTTTTCCCAGCGCGTCATTACGTACAGGTCGTCCCAGCCGTCGCCATTAATATCGACCACCGATACTGACGGATGAAACATCGTCGCATCGGACGAAAAATAGGGCTCTAGCTCAGGGTAGGGCAGGCCCAACTTTTGCTTGGAAAAGCTTCGAACAATAAACTGATCGTGAATCGAATCGGTGAGTGATGATTGCTCGTTGGCTGGGATCGCTTCCGTCATCACGTCCCGAAACATCAGCCGATCTCGGGCGGTGACTTGGAGTTTCGTTTGCTCCCAAGCCGACACCTTCCACTGCTTTTCCGTGGGGTCTACGTGTTGTTCGCCACGAATGGCTTTCCACTCGCCTGATTTCATTTTCGCTAGGCCTTCGAAGTTAACCTGCGACTCGAACTGGTCAGGATCGTCCACGGCAAAGCGCCCGGAGACGAAGTACAGCCGAGTGTGGCGAAACGATTCGATTTCCTGCAGCAACGGGTCCCACTCCGGATGCATCGTTGTGTCGGTGGAAACGGAACTCAACTGCTGTAAGTTGTCGCCCAGCTTCTTCAACTTGGGTGTTAGCTTTAGCAGCAAGTTCTCGGCGCGAACAAGGTCGCTAACCCAAGCGATTTCAGCAACCGAATCGTCTGGCGAAACAACGTTGGGGACCTGAGCCTCACGCCCGCAACCAAGCGCCAACGAAACGACTATCAGCAGCGTGCTGACCGGACGAAAAATCGAGAGACGAGACAAATCTGATTCGGGTTCAAGCATCATCCGATTCTAACCGAAACCGCGTGGCACCGTGAACGCCAGCGCGTTGATCCGGGCCCGTCCAGTCACCGCGTGCGGCCCGCTTCTTCAATTTTCTTCTGCGCTTGGGCAAGCTGCTCGTCGGTGAGCTTGTTTTTTAGTTCTTCGAACTGCTTCTTCGCCGCCAAGAACGACTGAGCCCCTTCAAGCAGAACATAGGCTCGCGCGGGATCTTTGGGTGTCCCGATACCATTCAGGTACATCATCGCCAGCTGGTATTTCCCAACTGGATCGTTCTTCATCGCGGCGGCACTGTACAACTGACCGGCTCGGTTTAGGTCGCGTCCGATGACATCCCCTGTTTGATACCGTTGGCCCAATAGCACCATCGCTTCGGTCGATCCAGCCTGCGACCCACGAACCAACCAGCCGACTGCCGCGACCGGATCCGACTCCACTCCGATCCCTTCAAAGTATCGTCGAGCCATCTCAGCGTTCGCAATTCCCGCTCCGCTCATCGCCGCCTGACGATACAACCGCGTGGCCTCAATGGCATTTGGAGAAACGCCGATGCCTTCGTCGTTACAGCGAGCGATGTGGAACGTCCCCAAGACATGGCCTTGCTTGTGAGCTTTTTGATAATATGTATGGGCGAGCTTCGAGTTGCTTCGGGTTCCCAACAAACCGTTTTCGAAAACGTTGCCAAGCTTCAGGTGAGCAACCGGATAGTTGCCTGCCGAAGCACGCTTAAACAACTGCATCGTTTTCGCGGGAGACTCTTCTTGGTAGATCAGACCGAGCTTAACCATCGACGGGGCATGATTGCCGGCAACGTTCTGGGTTAGCAACTCGATCGCTTTGGGCACCGATTTTTCAACACCTAATCCGTCCAGATAAAGGGTAGCAAGAACGTAAGTCGCACCGACGTCATGCTTCGCAGCATACTCTTTCAACACCGGCAGCGCCGCACTGAAATTTCCGTCGCGGCATTCAGAAATCGCCTCGCGCACGGCGGCCACGTTGTAGCTGCTGCCAAGCTCCATCGTCGTCGTATCGAAATCCGACGCCGACACAATGTCCCGAGCATCGATTCGTTCCGGGATCAGCGACAACCCGAAACTCACGACGAACAGAAATAAAATCGGAAATTGAAACTGCGCGAACAACCGGCTCATTTATTTACCCAAGTAGACTTTGACCGGACCATTGTTAACCGCGAAAACGACATCGGCTGCCCCGTCACCATTGATGTCGGTCACCTTAACCGCAGTGACGGCTTCTCGAACGACAACACCTGTCTCTTGAGGAACCGCTGCACGAAACTCACCCCGACCGTCGTTAATTAGAATCTGACTAAGGCCACCATCGTAGCGACCTGTTTCTGCCTGCGGCCCGAAAAAGTTCTGCCCCATGGCAATGTCCAGATCACCATCCCCGTCGATGTCCGCAAGGGAACTGGCTCGCGACGGAGCGATTTGACTAATGCGTGGAAGCGACTTGAACGAAAACTTGCCTGCACCGTCATTAAAGAAGATGCCGTGCTCGAACGTGTTGGCTTCGAAACGTCGGGCGCGATTGAGATTGTCTTCTCCGTACACATCGACCAGCGTGGCCATCCCAAACTTGTGAAACGTCTTAAACTTGTCTGCGATAAACGGCATCGCGTTCGACGAGCAACTTCGACCGCGTTCGGGATAGCAGACATTCCCTTCCTGTTTTCCCTCAACGATGTGCGCTTTGCCGCTGCCGTCAAAGTCGCCAAAGTAGACGATCATCGGCTTCTTGACACTGGCCTTGTACTTTGTGTTCAACCCAATATTCGTGGCAACAAGGTCAATGTCCCCATCGCCATCGATATCACCGCACTCGATGTCACTCCACCAGCCTGACGAGTTTTCTAATTGCCCAACGCCCTGCATTCGAGCTAGGCCGCCATCCTTGTACTGAAAAACCGCAACCGTGTCCCACTCACGCGAGACAATCAGTTCCTGCGTCTTGTCCCCGTTCACATCGGCCCAACAAGCATCCGTCACCAACCCTAGGTCGTTCAACGGAGCGGCGACGGCATCAGGCGCAACGATAAACTTGCCTCCCTCGTTCAACCAGATTTCACTCGCGTCGGAAAGCGGATACTGGCCGTTGCGGACACGGGTGCCCCAAAAAAGATCTAGATCACCGTCTTGATCGATGTCGCATGCAGCGACCGTCCCAGTGTTCACTGCCGTCTCGGGAAGCGATTCAGCGTCAGCCTTGGAAAACACTCCCGTTCCGTCGTTGAGGAAAATCATATTCCGCTGCAACGGATCGGATTCCTCAAACTCGTAGCTACCGCGACCGATCGCAAGGTCGAGATCGCCATCACCATCGAGATCCGCGAACTCCGCAGCAGAATCTTCCGCCGCCGCATCATCGGAGAACGCGGTCGTGTCACCGAACCGAAAACCACCAGCTCCGTCGCCAAGCCGAATCTCTGCGATACTACCCGCTGAGCTTCCAATAAACAAATCAAGGCTACCATCACCATTCACATCACCCCACGCCATGCAGGGACCTTCCGCAGACAGGGCGTGCGGCAACAAAGGTTGCAGAGAAAAATCATTGAACTCGTTCTCTTGATGCCAGACGTCCTCAAGTGCATCGGATGCTGAAAACATCGGGGCAGGTTTCTTCCCGTCGACGCGTGTGATTCCATGTTCAGCTGAATCGACGTCTTGCACGATCTCGTTCGCTTGATTGACCGCGACGTGAGAAACAATCTGTTTCGTTCCGCCTGGCCAATGCACGATCGCACGGTCGACTTTTTCAATATCACCTAGACCGAAATGCAAAATCGGTTGATCGTAAGAGTGATAACCAACGCCCGGCTGAAGCTGACGGATCCAAGTTTGGTCGCCGACAACCAATTCGACGGTGGCTCCGATTCCGAACCGATTCGATGTTTGCCCTTGAAGGCTGATCGTCACCCAAGAGTTGCCTTCGCTGGTATTTTCGTACACGGCGACGTTTTCTTCTAAGTTCATCACGACCAGATCCAAGTCACCGTCCGAGTCAAAATCTGCGGTCGCCGCCCCGTAGCTGGCACCGAAATGGTCTAAACCCCACTCCTTGCTCGTGTCCGTGAATATTAAGTTGCCGTCATTGCGAAAAGCTAAGTTCTTTTCTTTTCGCATTTCGCCGTCTTTGAAAAACTCCCACATGTGTTTTCCGGCGAGCATCTCTTGCGTGATCGTGATGTCCGAGTGGTTCATCTCTCGTGGAACGCCATTGGTTAGAAACACATCCAGCTTGCCGTCAGAATCAAAGTCATTCAGCTTTACCGCCCAGGTCCAATCCGAACTGGACAAGCCTGCCAAATACGCGGCCTCACGGAAGGTTCCGTTTGATTCGTTTAAGTGCAACGCATTACGCATGTACTGCGGCGGATTCGATTCATTGGCGCGCTGCTGCTCCATTCCGCCCATGATGCCCATGGTTACCTTCGACTTATAGTGGCTCGTCGCCGCCATATCGGCAACCATCAAGTCGAAGTCACCGTCGTTGTCGATATCACCAAAGTTTGACCCCATCGAAAACCAAGTGGTGTGGGCCATCGCCTCGCTGACGCGGTTGGAGAACGTTCCGTCGCCGTTGTTAACGTAGAACCGATCCTCTGAAATGAAATCGTTGCAGACATAAAGATCGGAATCGCCATCCCGGTCGAAGTCGAACCAAGTGCAAGAAAGCCCATCACCTCGGCCCGCGATCCCGGCTGATTTCGTTACATCGGTAAATCTCACTTGGCCGTCCGCGTCAACTCCGTCGTTGCGAAACAGATAGTCTTTCCGGCCAAGAGGCTCCACGCCCCAGTTGTCGAAATCGACTTTCCAGATGCCATAGTACCGTTCGAATCCGGGAAGCAACTTTGGAACGCCGGGCCGCTCGAACTCGACCGGCAGCTTGGACAGTGAACCCTTGGGTGACTCGACTCGATTGGTGAGCAGGTAAAAATCCAAATCGCCGTCGTTGTCGTAGTCACAAAAATTTGCGAAATGAGAGGCATCAACCACATCAATGCCGGCGGGTGAAGCACACTCTTTGAATTGAACCTTCCCGTTACTGGACCCTTGATTGATGAACAGCTGATTGGGGGATTCGTAATTACAAATGTAAATATCCAGATCGCCGTCATTGTCGATATCCGCCAACGCGACTCCTGACGCCCAAGCATCCGAGCCGACGAACGCTTTCCCAAGTTGGCCCGTTACCTCTTCAAACTGAAAATTCTTGTCGGTCTGCAAGTAAACCGCATTAGAGCCCGGCCCGTTTGCCAAAACCAGGTCAGGGCGTCCATCGCCATTCAGGTCTCCCGCTGCCAAACCGCTGCACGTCATGCCCGAATGATACAGATAGGCATAAGGATGATCTGGTAATAAACGGCTGACGAAGTCGATACCGGTGCGAGAATCTTCTAAGCGAACAAACCGGGTGCCCTCTTCGCTTGCCACAGACGCTTCAAGCTCACGCCCACTAACGAGATGTCTATCTGAATCAAAAGCGAACAATAGAATTAAAACGAAAATCCCTGCTTGCAGCCGCGAAGCGACACAACATTTTTCAACGAGCCGCGACATTTTTACTTTGACCATGGATTGATTGACGAGGGACAAACTCTTAACGCTGAACATGCTATCAAGATAATCGATGGTCACGATAACACTCGCGGGACGAAGTTTTACAATCGACTCGGAAAAGCATCTACCAACGAAATCAGGCCGGAAATTCCGGCCTGATTCCACCAAGTTATCAATGTCCAATCGATGGGCATCTAGCTCCGTCGACGGTGACCAAGCAGGCCGAACGAAGCCAATCCCAACAACGCCAAAGATGATGGCTCCGGAACCGCCGACGCAGCAGGAGCGGCCGCGGGTTCGTTAGTGTTGCCAAGGTTGTTAACCAACGTCGCCGCATCGCTCAGAACATCGATGACTCCGTCGGCGTTCAGGTCACCGTCTTCGTAGCCAACGCCCGTCGTCGCACCGAGGTTATTGATCAGTGCGGCCGCGTCATTCAAAACATCTACGGTTCCGTCGAGGTTGACATCGCCGACCGAGGTCCCAGCCAACCCGTTCGAAGTCTGTGCCAAGTTCTCCACATGGAAGTCGTGGTCAGCCAATGTGACTTCGTCGTCCCCATTTAGGTCCAATTCAGCCAACGCACCAACGGCCGGCTGATCGAGATTGCCCGAATAAAAATCAATGTCGTCTTGGTCAACGTCGCCATCGTTATCAAAGTCGCCAAGCAGACTGCCCCCGCCTGCGGTCACAACGATGTCGAATCCGTCCGCTCCGCCAGCGTAGCTGATCGTGCCACTGTTGCCTCCGCCCAAGCTAACGGTCGCGCCCTCGGCCAGTCCCGTAAACGTGCCGGATACGGCGGCCGCGTTGTCAACCAACAGGTACTCAGTACCACTGACCGAAGAATTTGAATCAGCAGTCAAGTCAAGCGACAACGTCGTGGTCCCCGGACCGAGCTCGGTGTTGTCCGCGGAAACAATTTCGGTGATCCCTCCACCGTCCGCGATCCAGCTCAATGACCCTGCCGAAGCCTCTGTTGCCGCGACTTGAAAATCTGCAACAGAGATCGATGCCGACGACCCGGTAATGGACAACGTTCCTGTGCCGTCTTGGACAAAGCCATTATCATCGACACCACCGACGACGAACTTGTTGATGCCGTTGGTCGAGTGCGAAACCACCGCGGTTCCCGACACGTTGAGTGTTCCGTTGCCTTCTTGGCCAACGGCGAAGTTACCATCGTTCGCTGAAACCGAACCTCCAGAAATATCGTAAGTCGCCTCTCCTCCGGCACCGAAGTTGGCAATCGCCACCCAAGTGTTCGAAGTCACGGAGCCGCCCGTTTGGCTGACCGTGGCAGTCGATCCATCGCCGCCACCAGAGTTAAAGTTACCCGTGGTCAAGGTCGCGTTATCCGCGATGGTTAGTGTCCCCGTGCTGCCAGCCACTTCAGCAGCGAGCCTCACACTGCCCACATCGAGCGACGCGCTATCGGAAAGATTCACAGTTCCCGTGCCGCCACGAAAGCCAACGAACAAATCTGAAAAACCGTTTGTTGAAGCCGTGTTACTCAGATTGTACGTTCCATCGGTAGCAGCACCGCCGCCTCCCTCTGGTCCACCGCCCACCTTTGCCCAACCACCGCCCGTAAGGGTGCCGGCCGAATGGGTCAGTGTCGCCGTA
>CAZLFF010000051.1:3365-10732 GCA_964558755.1 uncultured Pirellulaceae bacterium | reverse complement strand
TCGCCGTACCAGCGTTCTGGTCACCCACCAAGTCCAGTTCACCCGTGGTCTGAGTCGTTGACAGGTCAACGGTGAACCCGCCACCAATGTTCGCGTTCACTTCGGTGGGAAGACCGTTGTCCCAGTTGGCCGCAGTGCTCCAAGCCGAATCCGATCCGGCATCGGTAAAATTCGATTGAGCGAACGCAAAACTCGGCAGCAGAACCGCGGCACTAAGCCCGAGGCAGATTGAGCAAAATAGCTTCATGGCGACACCTAAACTTTGAGGGGTAGTGGAAGTGAATGGAGGGCGGAAGTGAATGAGTCGGATTTGGATGCGAGATCGTAACCCAATAGCGGATTCCCGACGCACCAATTTCTTGTTGTATTCAATTTTGCCTTGGCTGATCACCATCGTTTGCCCGCCCGTTTTTTCACGTGATTACGTCGCGATGGCGGCACTGACGGAATCTGACACCGGTTTCAGCCACCCACCGTTATAAGGATCAGATCGCGCGGATTGAACACCCTCAAACCGAATTCTTCAAAATAACCGAAAATAAATTACCAAAAATTCCAAGTAAGGGAGCCCTGCACCCCCTAGAGTTCTGTGCTGCCGCAAAAACCGCACTTTGATCAGCGTCAAGTTCAAAACGACGCGGCAAGCAGAATGGTCGTTTGGCGTTTCTCGTTTGGTGGGTTTAACAGGCGGCGCAGAGCCCGTTCAAGGGTCATCTCACGTTTGATCCTCCGGGTTGATCATGGGCCCGTTAAGAAAACGAATCGAGTGCTCAACGCTGGAGGCCCGTTTTACTGCGGCCTTACCCAGTCGGTCACGAATCGAGTCCAAGGTCTGATCCAATTGCTTGTTACGTTCGTTCTCTTCGACGTCGAACAGGCCACGCTGAACTTTGCCGGGCCGCCTTAATTGACTAACCCCCATCCCGAGTAAACGTACGGGCGAGCAGCATTCAGACAACGCCCGATCGAGCAGCGGCGAGACCTCTTGCCAGAGGCACTCGCTGACCGCACTAGGTTGGCTCATTGTGCTCGAGCGACTGATCGTGCGGAAATCATAGTAGCGCAGTTTTAGAGTCACCGTGCGTCCAACGATCTCGTGCCGTCGCAAACGACGCCCAACCTGATCGGTCAGCTCGCGCAGCCAAGCTCTCAAAGCGCTGGGGTCGTGGATGTCGTTCGCAAAAGTGCTCTCGTGCGAGATTGATTTGGCGAAACGATCCGGAACCACGGGCCGCGTGTCGAGACCACGCGCTAACCGCCAGAAATGATCGCCGTTGGCCCCGAAGGCATGACCTAGCTCGCTTTTCGACAATCGCCTCAGCTGTCCAACGGTTCGAATCCCCAACGCATTAAGCCGTGCCTCGGTTTTCGGCCCGACGCCCCAGACTCGGCTAATCGCAAGCGGATCAAGGAACGCGTCAATGCCATCGACAGGCACAACCGTTAGACCGTCAGGCTTGTCCAGGTCGCTGGCAACCTTGGCCAAAAATTTGTTGGGCGCCACGCCGGCGGAGCAGGGCAGATTCAGCTCGTCGCGGATGGCTTGTTTGATGGACTGGGCAATCGTAACGGCATCGCCGAACAGCCGCTCGCTGCCGCCAACATCCAAGAACGCTTCGTCGAGCGACAGCGGTTCAACCAACGAAGTGAATCGCGAAAAGATGTCGCGGATCTGCCGGCTGACGGCGGCATAATGAGACATTCGAGGCTTGATAAAAACCGCGTTCGGACACAGACGAGCAGCCTGGCTTCCCGGCATTGCACTGTGGACACCGAACTTACGCGCCTCGTAACTGGCAGCACAAACGACGCCTCGCCCAGTCGCCGATCCGCCGACGATCACCGGTCGCCCAACTAGTTTCTCGTCGTCGCGAATCTCAACCGACGCATAGAACGCATCCATATCGATATGCAGGATCATAAGCCCGTGACGATTCTAATGACGTTGATTGACCTGAATCAGTTGGCTCCAGACCAGCTAGAAAGGTGCAACGCGGTGGTCTGCTGCGACACCTTCAACCTGCGATCTAAAGCATGATGCACGAAAGACAGCACGAAACTGTCATCGCAGACCCCACCCACGAGCTGGGCTCGCCCGACTGCGCCAACGCGAATCATCGGATAATCGTGTTAACCGGCACAAACCAATCGCTCGCCTCGAACCGAATCGGCCTTGTCGCCATCAAAACATGGGGGCAGCCGCCTTCAGCTTAACCGCATTCTATCCTTCTGCGACCTGCCTTGAGCCCAGACTTTTTGAACCGCAACTGCGCGAATCAAAACCGGCTCGCGAAAAAACGGGCTGGTTTTTAATGAGCCAGTTCGCAGTGAACGCATCGCGTTCCCGGATCGTACCACCGCATCGCTATCAACTCTCCTGATAACTCCCATGATTCAAGACAACGAATTTGTTGATTACTACGAAGTACTGGAGGCCAGCCCGAACGCGTCGGCCGCGACGCTTGAGCGCGTCTTTCGGTATTTGGCCAAGCGTTATCATCCGGACAGCGGTGAGAGCAGCGATGGCACTCGGTTTTCGCAACTAGTCGAAGCATACGAAACGCTGACCGATCCGGCTTCTCGAGCTGCGTACGACATTGACTACGACAAATTTCAAGAAGGCCAGGCAGCGTTGCTTGAGGAAACGGGCCACATGGGTGACGACGTTGCTGATCGCCACCGGCTGCTGTCGCTATTTTACGCCCAGCGGCGACGCAGCATCAAAAACCCCGGCATCGGAACCGGAACACTGGAAGACTTAATGAAACTGCCCGAGCATATCCTGCAGTTCCACCTGTGGTTCTTCCGCGAGAAGGGTTGGATCATGCGAGAAGAAAGCGGCACGCTCTCGATCACTGCCGACGGTGTAGAAAAAATCGAAGCCACCATGCAATCAAGGCCGCGACCGGACCAAAAGCGAATCGAACAAACGAGCGACAAAATCGCTTCGGCACCCGCCGTGCAAGTCCCACCGATCGATTCGCCTGTCGTCGTATAGCCGACGTGCAAAACTCGGTAACGTCAAACCGTTCAACCGCGTCACTGCGGGAACGTCGGATCGCAAGAAAGAAGTGCGGCTGAGAGGATTTGAACCTCCACGACCAGTAATAGGTCACTAGATCCTTAGTCTAGCGCGTCTGCCAATTCCGCCACAGCCGCTCGCTGCGTATCGCAAAGTCTATTAACCGATAGGTCGAGTCGTCAACATGGCCGCTGGCGGGCAAGCAAAAATGCGTCCAACTCCGTGGCCGACTTCGTGGAATAGTCGGAATCGGTTCCAGTTGCCACGTTGTTCGTTCCGACCGTTGGCGTACATGGTTTCACCCACCAACCAACCAACCAACCAAACGTTTCCGCGGCGGGTTATCAGAGGGCAAGGAAGCCTAACCGGCTGATCTTCGACCGACTCGTTGGCAGCACCAAACCTCGCGAGCCTCACCGGCAGATGGGCATTTTTCGGAACCCGTGACTATCCTTCCCAGCCCGGACTTCCTAGCCCTGCCCAAGACTCCAAGCATGTCAAAATGGGAGGCATGCGGGGTTTAATCGGGTCGCGTTGGAACTCATCCCCGACCCGCTGACTCCTGCCGATAAAGCCGGGGTTCACAAAACGGCGTTGCGGCACCCCCAGCTTGCTCATCAAGCCCCGGCAGCAACCGTTTTTTCGCGGGAAAACGAACGGTTTTCGTTGCCGTTGACCCTTGTGGGGGCACGGTGATGTCGTTATAGTCTGCGATTCGGATTTTTAAGCGAAAACTGGAGAGTTCCTGTGCCCGGCACAAAATCATACAACCCGCAAACCGATGGCTCGTTGACTCAAGAGTGGTGGGTCGTCGACGGTGAAGATCAAATCGTTGGACGCATCGCTGCTGACATCGCCATGGTGCTGATGGGCAAGCATCGCCCAACTTACAGCCCTAACGTCGATACCGGCGACTTCGTAGTCGTTACTAACTGCGAAAAAGTTCGCTTCACCGGCAAGAAATGGGAGCAAAAAACGTATCGCTGGTACACGGGCTACACCGGCCAACGCTCGGAAGCCGCCGGCGATCGAGTCCAACGTCGTCCGGAAACGATCATCACCGAAGCCGTCCGACGCATGTTGCCGAAGAACAAAATCGGTCGCCAGATGCTGTCCAAGCTGAAGGTTTACGCCGGCAGTGAGCATCCGCATCAGGCCCAGAACCCGAAGCCGTTTGAGTACCAACGTTCGAACAGCAAGTCGTCGGCATAAAACCGTTGCTTCAACGTCACCGCTGCTCAGGCGGTGACTAGACTTAAATCAAACGAAACCAAAATTCCTTTTACGATTCTGATTGCATGTCCAAAGTAGATCAAAAAACAGGTGAAGCTCTCGGAACACGACGAATAAAATCATCCGTCGCTCGCGTTCGCGTTAAATCCGGCTCGGGTACGATCGTGATCAACGGCAAGCCCATGGATAACTTTTTCCCTGTGCTCAAGGATCAGCGTCAAATCACCGACACACTGGCTGCGACCGGAACGACAACTGGCGTCGACATCCGTATCAACGTGACCGGTGGTGGAACGACGGGCCAAGCCGGTGCATGCCGCATGGGCATCGCCCGAGCGTTAGTCAACTTCGACACCGAACACTTCGCGGCGCTTCGCGACGGCGGGTTCTTAACTCGTGACAGTCGTATGAAGGAACGTAAGAAGCCAGGTCTGCATGGTGCTCGTCGCGGCACTCAGTTCTCGAAACGTTAATCGCTCGAGCAATCGAAAATTCCAAAAGCGTTCTGGCAACAGAACGCTTTTTTTATGCGCGAACCGCTCTTGTCGATCGGCAGTTGACTACTCGATCTTCAGTACCGACGCACCCGCTTTAACTTCACCAATCACGGCGGCGTCTTCAAACCCGGCGTCGCCCAAAACCTGCATCACCGACGCGAGCTTTTCTTCTGCAACCCCCATCAACAAACCGCCACAGGTCTGCGGGTCGAACAACGCCGTGTAGCGTGAAGCTTTGACATCGTTGATCTGTAATTTTACCTTCGCTGCGGCGACTCGATTTTCGGGCGTGAGCGTGCTCTCGATCCCTTGCTCGATCAACTGCTGAACACCCGCTATCACTGGCACGTCCGCCATTCGGACGAGCGCCGATTTTTCACTGCTTTTGAGCATCTCCGCCAAATGCCCGGCCAACCCGAACCCAGTCACGTCGGTAATTGCCGAGACCAACCCTTCGGTAATTAGCCGCAACGCAATTTGATTGCTCTGGAGCATACGATCCACCAGCCCCGAGTACGAGTCTCCCGGCAACTGGCACTGCATCAATGCGGCCAACGCAACGCCACTGCCGACTGGCTTGGACAAGACCAACTGGTCTCCCTCCTGCAGCATCCCTTTGGTCGCCGGGTCGGAAAGCTGCCGCCCGAGGACCGTGAACCCCGCCAGCAGTCTCGGTCCCTCGATCGAATGCCCGCCAACAATCGTCGCGTCCATCTTCCGCAATTCTTCCACGCTGCCCGCCATCAGCTCACGCATCACTTGCTGCTGGCCCCGCGGATGCCCCTGCGGGATTTGAATCATCGCCAATGCCGACGTCGGCTGAGCCCCCATCACAAAGCAGTCGCTGGCAGAGTTCAACAACGCGATCCGCCCGGCGAGGTAGGGATCGTCGATGGGACTGGCGAAAAAGTCCGTGGTAACCGTGACCTCGTTTCCATGAGTCCGAATAACGGCCGCGTCATCGGGAGCCTCCAAACCGATTCGGACGTCCGGGTGAGCGGGGATCTCCAGCTGGGCCAACACGTTACTTAATAGCTCGCTGCCGATCTTACCGCCACAACCTAGGCAGCGCATGGCCTCTTCATTGGCGTGATCACCGTTCGACACCTCCATGGGCACGGGCATCGGGGAATAATCTTGGTACATCGCCATGAACTTGCGATCGATGCGATCTTTTAAACGCCATGCCCACTTTCTGTATCGAGTGATCCGTCCGTATTCGGCAATCGCGCGACCATCGGCCGTGTTGACCAGTTTTAGAAACTTCTGTTGCGGTCGATACGCTTGCAGCGGTCGCTTCCAGATCGAGCGTCGCAAGTTGTCCCACAGAATCGGTCCCTGTCGCACCGCGAACACGCCTGCCTTGGCCGTCTCAGCGTCCACTATTGTCCCTGTGTCACCGACCGAGAAAATCCGGTCATGCTCAAGGACCTGCAGCGTCTTCCGAGTCGCCAAAAATCCTCGCTCGTCGGTTGGCAGCCCCAGCCGCTCGATCAGCGCCGGAGCCGCGGCACCGGTCGCCCAAATCACGACGTCCGCAGCAATGCGGTTTCCGTTTTCCAAAGTCAGAGCGTCCGACTCGATCGTTCGGACTCGCTGCCCGCTAGCGACCTCAATCTCACGAGCCATCAACTCGCTGGCGACAATATCACGGGCCGCCTCGCCTAAACCGGTCCCTGCCCGCGAGGCACTTGTGACCAACGACAGTCGAACATCGGCTTGATCGGATTCGGAAAACCTCCGGTGCAGACAAAACGCGATCTCAATACTACCGATCCCACCACCAACAATCGCGACTTTCACCGGACCGCTGCCAGCACGAGCCACCCGGGCAGCCTCGACTCGATCCGTCAGACGTTGCAAA
The DNA here is from genome assembly GCA_964558755.1 of uncultured Pirellulaceae bacterium. Taxonomy (GTDB): domain Bacteria; phylum Planctomycetota; class Planctomycetia; order Pirellulales; family Pirellulaceae; genus Mariniblastus. Next base: position 4,116 of record CAZLFF010000051.1, on the reverse strand, counting down.
AACGTTTGCATGGGCTTCACCGCGACAAGTGACTCTTGGCTACTCACCGCCACCCCGTCAAAGGTCGGCCGCGAACCGATTCCGATCGACAGTAATTCAAAATCCAAAGGCGGTCGGCTGGCGAACTGAATTCGACGCTCGCTCGCGTTCAAACCAACCACTTCGTCGACGATCAGGCGAGCCCCCGCGGACTGGCACAATCGCACCAAATCGATCTGCATCTGCGCGGCCGGATACTGCCCAGCGAGCACTCCGGGTAACATACCACTATAAGTCGCCGCGGGAAAATCGGACACGCAGACCAACTGAGCATTCGCGAGGGGCTGCATTTTCCACATCCGCAACACGTGAGCGTTGGTGTGGCCGACGCCCAGCAGAACAATTGTGTTGCGACCGATTTTTTTCTGCATGGGCGTGACTAAGAAGAATATAAACGAGCAACGATGAACGGTACTAAATCGTCAACGGCGTCGAAACCGTGGGCTTTCCAGATTACTCCACACACTGACCCATCAACAGGTGCCGAAAACGGCCGCACGTCGGAACGCACGTCGCGGGCTGTGTGGCGATTCAATTGGAACGCGGTCGAAGCAATCGTGATCTTTGTGGTGTTCGCCGCGGTCGCCGGCCAGCTGCCGCCGGACGTTAACGAGTCCCATTACCTAACCAAAGCGAAACATTTCTGGAATCCCGCGTGGTGCGAGGGCGATCTGTTTCTCTCGTCGGCATTCTCGCATTGGCTGTTCTACGT
>CAZLFF010000051.1:0-3355 GCA_964558755.1 uncultured Pirellulaceae bacterium | reverse complement strand
TCAGCTGCGGCTGGTTGAGTAAGTTCATGTCGCTGTCCGCGTTTGCCTGGACCGGGCGAATCATCACCTGGCTGGCCCTCGCGTTTGCCTGGCAGCGACTCAGTCGCACGCTGATCCCGACCCGGCTGGTTTCAATCTTCACCGCCGCGCTGTTTTTGTTACTCAACGAGCGGTTTCATTTAGCGGGCGAATGGGTCGTGGGCGGGTTCGAGGCAAAAGGTTTCGCCTACGCGTTGGTGATTCTGGCTCTTTCGTTCATGGCCGAAAACCGCTGGTGGCGAGTCTGGCCAACACTTGGCGCGGCCGCGTTGTTTCACGTGCTCGTCGGCGGCTGGGCATTACTCGCCACACTGTTTGCGTTGTGCTGCGTGACCGAAACGCGAAAGCCCGGCAGCCTGTGGACGCTGTGCATGAAAACGGTGGGTCGAAAATATGGGGCGTCTGCTCTGATCACGATCACACTGATCGCTGCCGCCGCGGTACCGCCACTGCTATCCGATTCTCAAGCCACACCCAGCGAGGCTGCGATGGCTCGCTCGATTTACGTCAATCTGCGAATCTCACACCACCTGACCTTTGCCGCGTTCCCCGCCAACCATGTGGCCCGGTTTTCTTTGCTGCTCTTGTTTGGCGTTTATCTTTATCGCTGGATCGGTCGTGACTCGCGCAGCCTGCTGCGGCGCGTTCAACCGTTTGCCTTCTTTGCCCTGGGAACGCTCATCATCGCCTACGGAGGACTGTTGATTAGTGGCATCGCAGAACTGGGGCCCGTGGCGTCCTCTCAAGCGGCGGGGCTGCTGAGATTTTACTGGTTCCGCATCGCTGACTTCGGTGTCCCGGCCGCACTGGCTTTGGCGATCGGGCTGGTCCTAAACAAGTGGCTGCTGTTTGGGCCGCGAAAGTACCACCGACTGATGCCGTGGATCGCTGGTGCGTTGATCGCAGCAGCCTCGATCGTCATCACGATCGAGAACCACGCCGACCGCCGACCGCCAGCCGACCAAGCGGCTCTCCCGACGTACGAGGATTCACCCGAACGAACTTTAGGAACTTGGAAGAATTGGAAACGAGTTTGCCAGTGGATTCGCGACAACACGCCCGCAGACGCGGTCTTTATCACGCCCGCTCGCCAGCAAACCTTTAAGTGGTACGCCGGGCGGCACGAGGTGGTGGCTTGGAAAGACATTCCACAAGACGCGGCCAGCATTATCGACTGGCGCACGCGAGTGGCTGAACTGTACGATATTCAGCATCAGTTCCCCGCCGGCCTGCTGCAGTACACAGACGAACAACTGGCAGGATTCGCGCAAAAGTACTCGGCCACTCACTTGCTGGTCCCGCAGTATCAAGTTGACCTGCTGCCCGGCGCAACGAAACTGAAACAAATCTACCCGAGCGATCCGAGTGAAAAAGTAACCTACGCCGTGTTCGAGTTAAATCGCGACCGATTAAGCGACGAATCAAAATAAACGTGCCCCACCGAATCACAAATCGAGAGACATTGAGCCGCTTTGACACTAGCCACCGTTTGGAAGCTCAACCTTGGCCGTCTCTGTTTGGCTCACAAGTTTTAGCGTCGCTTCGCAATCGCCACACGCCCGCCAAGAAGCTGCCGATCAGACAGTGTGCCAACGCCGAGATTGCTGCGGGGACCGGCGCGAGAGGATCGGCCAGCGAACCGGCAAGCTTCGCTCCTAAACCAGAATTCTGCATGCCAACCTCGATACTAATCGCTCGCCGTCCGTCTTCGTTGGCACCACTAAGAAACGCGAACCCGTAACCCAACGCGAAACCCGCTAGGTGCAAAGAAAGGATCGCGGCGATAAGCGGAAAACCTGCCGCGATGATTTCCGCACGCTTCAACGCAATGATGCAACCGACGATTAGCACGATGAACACCACCGAGACCAGAGGCGAGAATGTCGCCAGAGGCCGAACCCAGCGGCCGGCGAAATGATTTAACAGCAATCCAGCAACCACCGGCAGCAGCACGACGGTCAGGGTGTCGTACAGTAACTTCAAGACGTCAACGGCCACGAACTGACCTGCCAGCCAACCGGTCAACAACGGCGTCAACACGATCGCCAACAGCGTCGAGCACATCGTCATCAGGACGCTGACCGCCACATTGGCGCGTGCCAGATAGGCAATGACGTTGCTGGCCGTGCCGCCGGGGCAACAGGCAACCAACACTAACCCAGCCGACAAACCGGGCGAAAGCCCCGCCACGTTTGCGATGGCATAGCCGATCGTCGGCATGATCAAAAACTGGGCCGCCACACCAACGGCAATCGCGCGAGGTTGCTTGAGCACGTTGCGAAAGTCATCGAACGAGAGGGTTAGCCCCATGCCCAGCATGATCGCGGCCAAGCCGGGGCCAATGTACGGCTTAAACCAAGTAAAACCGGCGGGCCACACCCACGCGCATGCGACGCCCAGGATGGTCCACAGCCAAAAGAGATTGGTGGCTCTTGCGATCACCGTTTATTCAAATCAGCAACGACTAGAAGTTGTTCTTGGCATCGCCGCCACCACCGGCCGCGTTCTGGCCGTCGCGTGGCTTGACCAAACCCGCGTCGATCAATTGCTTGACCAAATTCTCCATCGCGCTGAAGCTACGCAGGAAACCGTCCGGGGGCATGATGACACGCTGCGAAAATTCCAGCTTCGGTTTCTCTTCCGAATTGGACTGCGATCCGGTCAGCGTGACCAAATCCATGCGGACCATACCGCCCGACAGGGTGATCTCGCCAATTCCGTCCGCAAAAATGTCTTTCGAGCTCATCAACTCAGTCTCCTAAGGTTTCTTTATCAGTAAACGTGCGTCACGCGACCAAACCATAGCGAAACGGGTCATACCGGTGCCACAGAAAACCAAGCTTACCCGCTAGCATCGCCTGCTGGCAACGAGCGTTAGCGTGGGCAGCATCGTTGACGACCAAGTCGCATCGACAGCCGCGCAGGCTTTCGGTAAAAGTCGCGTGCAGGAACTTCGACAACAGCCCAAGGGCTGCCGCGCCGATGGATTGGATCGCGGACGAGGAACAATCAATAGGCATGGATGCCATGAAACGCTTCATAAAAATGCTGGGACTGGGCGACGCTCACCGCCAGCGCCCCGCTCATTTTGCACTTGGGCTTTCGCTTGGGATGCTGATCGGGATTCTCCCCAAAGACTCATTGTTACCCTACGCCATTGGGCTTGTCGCGTTACTGGCTCCGGTCAGCCTCGGCGCGACGACTCTGGCCATACTCGCGGGATTATTGCTGGGCACAGCCGCCGATGGCGTGGCTGACGCGGTTGGTGAATCCTTGCTGTCCGGTGGAATGGTCACCGACATGATCGCAAGTGTTC
>CAZLFF010000050.1:0-24040 GCA_964558755.1 uncultured Pirellulaceae bacterium | reverse complement strand
GTCCAAAGTCACCGAAAGCGAATTGCTGAACAGTAAAAACTTCGGCGAAACGTCGCTGGTCGAGATCCGCGAAATGATGGCCAACAAGGGCCTCGCCATCGGCCAGTTTGCTCATGAAAAGGAAGAAGAAAGTGACGTCGTCGACACGACCAACCTGTCGCCCGATAAACTGGCGTTGCTCGATCGCCCGATCAGCGACCTAAACCTTTCGGTGCGTGCCCGTAAGTGCATGACGCGTTTGGGCCTGACGACAATCGGCGAGCTAGTTCGCAAATCAATGGACGACTTGCTCGAATGCAAAAACTTTGGCGTAACGAGTCTGACCGAGGTCCGCGAGAAGCTGGAACAGGTCGACCTAAAACTACGCGGCGAATAGAGACGACACCAAGCCGCCGTCCCAACATTCAAAAGTCCGAGAGCCAACGTGGCTGTCGGACTTTTTGTTTGCTGCCCCAATCCTAAAAAAGTGAATACCGAACTCTGAACACTCCTCCATTCAAACACGAACTCCTTCACGTCGACAAGCACTGCGGTGCGAGGCTTGGGCGCATCACCACCCCGCGCGGCGTGATCGACCTACCGGCGTTCATGCCGGTAGGAACGCTCGCGACGGTCAAGGGTTTGACCACCGGCCTAGTTGAGTCAACGGGTGCCCAGATTCTGCTTGGCAACACGTATCACCTCACGCTTCGGCCCGGCCCCGATATTATCGAAGGGTTCGGTGGCATCGGTTCGTTCATGGGTTGGGACAAGCCGGTACTGACCGACAGCGGTGGCTTTCAATTGTTCTCGCTGGCTCACATGACGAACATCACCGAGCAGCAAGCGACCTTTCGCAGCCACATCAACGGTGACCTCATCGAGCTATCACCCGAGCGCAGTGTTCAGATTCAGCAGCAGCTCGGCAGTGACATCGCGATGGTGCTGGACCACGTGATTGAACTTCCCGCCTCGCCGGTCGCGGTTGAGGATGCAATGGAACGGTCAATTCGCTGGGCCAAGCGCTGCAAAGACGCTCATACCTCCGACACGCAGTGGCAGTTTGGAATCGTGCAGGGCGGGTTGGACGCGACCTTACGAAAGAAATCGGCCACCGCGCTGATGGATTTGGATTTTCCGGGCTACGCGATTGGCGGGCTGAGCGTTGGCGAACCGCCGGCCGAAATGTACGCGACGCTCGATCACACGTGCCCGCTACTGCCGACCGACCGACCGAGGTACCTGATGGGTGTCGGAACCCCAGAGGATTTACTGGAGGCGATTCGCCGGGGCGTGGATATGTTCGACTGTGTGATGCCGACGCGAAACGGTCGTAACGCCACGGCGTTTACTGACCAAGGCAAGCTAAAACTAAAGAACAAATGCCATCAGCGCGATCCGCGACCACTGCAAGCCGACATGGATGGGCCGTACGCCAAGCTCAGTCGAGCCTACTATCGGCACCTGTTTAAGGCGGACGAGATGCTGGGGCCGATTCTGCTGTCGCTGCACAACCTTGCCTATTATCAACGTCTGATGCAAAAAGTCCGCTCGGCCATCGCCGCGGACTGCTTCATGGACTTCCATGAGGAGATGTTTGCCGGCTGGCGAAAGTAGCGAATGAGGCAAGACGTCGGCAAGGATTGTGGCCTTGTTGGGTTTCTGGCCCCCATTTAAGATGTCGGCTTGATTTTTGGGCATTTTTTCGGCTCCTTCGTTGGGACAAATGGGACAAATCGTTTTTCTATGCCAAGCCATGGCCATGCAGCTCATGATCGCTCAGACGCAAGTCGCCGAGTCGGTCAGCGGGGCAGGCGGTGCGTCGAATCCTCCGGCTGAACAGCCACCCGGGTTCTTCGACAACATGGGTTACTTGCTGCCGGCAATGGTTGCCGTGACGCTGCTGTACGTGATTCTCATGGGCAAGCCCCAAGATCGCGGACAAAGTGGTAAGGCGGCGGAAATGTTGGCCAACCTGAAGAAGAACGATCGCGTCGTCACAGCGGGAGGCATCCTTGGTACCGTCGTCAACACCAGCACCGACAGCGACTATGTCACGCTGCGAGTCGACGAGAAAACCAACGCTCGGATGCAGATACTGGCTAGTTCGATCGTGAAAGTGGTGACCGACGAAAAGAAGTCGGAGTAACCGTCACGTGAGTGGTTGGCTCGCGACTTTGTTCGTCGCCATCAGTTGACTCGAAACAAGTGCCCTCAATCAAGCCACCGGTTCATCGGCGGACCACGATCGCTTCCCTTGTTGCTTGTTGCTCAGGTCGCGTTACTTGAGTCATCCGCAACGAGTCGGCAACCGAGTACCAGCACCGCACCAAAGCTGTGTTGCTGATCGCGACGATGGATTATTAAAACATTTTGTTTACCTTCAGGAATCGTTTGGATGTTGGATATCCTATTTAGCAACAGCCTTTTACTTGCCCAGGCCGCCCAAGATGGGGCCGCAGGTGATGCCGCGGAGGCCTTCATTCCGCCAGGTTTTTACGTACTGGGGCTTCTGATCGCCACGGTCGTGATCGGCTGGCTGCTCGGAAGCTTCATTTGCAAATCGCTAAAAGTTCCCGAGTACGGCGGACGCATGGCGACCGTAATCATTCCTGTGCTGCTGGCGTTGCTGATTATCGCAACCAAAAAGCCACAGTTCGGTGTCGACCTGCGTGGTGGCATCAACATGATCGGCTCGTTGAACTTGGAAGCCCTCGACAACGACGACGGCAGCCCGCTGCCTCAAGCCAAGGACATCATTCCCAACCTGATTCAACGCGTGAACCCATCGGGCACCAAAGAAATCATGATCCGCCCCTTGGGTGCGGACCAGATTGAGGTCACCATCCCATCGGTGAACCTGCAAGCGGCAGACGATGTTTGGAAACGTTTGGTCGAAGCGGGTAAGCTCGAGTTTCGTATCATCGCCAATGCTCAGCAGAACGCGGCTGAGTTTGATCTGGCTCGCAAGCAAGCAGCAGACGGCAGCCGGCGTCGCGAGGTGAAAAACGCAAGTGGCAAAACCGTCGCCAAGTGGACCACGATCGCCTCCGAGGTCGCTCCACAGAACGATCCGACGCGGTTGATGCCTTTGAAACTAGTCCCTAACCGGGGCAACTTGGTCCGTGACAAGAGTACCGGTCGAATTGTCAGCTACGAAGAATTCGGTCGCTCGATCCCAATGGACTCCGAGCTGGCCAACATGGAACTGGCGCGCTGGGCCAGCAAGAATAACATTCGCACGCTGCAAATCTTGATGCTCGAGCCTCCGAAGGACAAAGCAGTCAACGGTGACCATCTAAAAAGCGTGACAACAGGAACTGATGACCGTGGCCGTGGCTGTATTTACTTCAAGACCAGTCCCGCAGGCACACCACTGCTGGGCTCGTTCACCACGATCAACAAAGATCGCCCGATGGGTATCGTCGTTGACGAACAACTGCATTCAGCACCCAACATCAACGAAGCGATCTACGGCAACGGCCAAATCACGGGCTCGTTCACCGAAGAAGAAGTTCGTGACCTGAAAATCAAACTCGACAGTGGAAAACTGGCGGTCGCACTCAACAAAGCACCGATCAGTAAAGACTTCATCGAATCAACCTTGGGTCAAGAACTAAAAGAAAAAGGCATCTGGGCGATCGGCACATCACTGATCTTGGTGCTGATTTTCATGATGTTCTACTACCGGTTTGCGGGTGTCGTGGCCACCTTCGCGTTGGCGTTGAACTTGATTCTGATCCTTGCGTTGATCATGGCGATCAATCAACCGCTGACGCTAACCGGTTTGGCCGGTTTGGTGTTGACCGTTGGTATGTCGGTTGATGCGAACGTGCTGATCTTCGAACGTATTCGTGAGGAACTCGATCGCGGGGCCGCACTGCGAATGGCGATTCGAAACGGTTTCGATAAAGCGACCACGACCATCGTCGATGCCAACGTCACGACTCTGATTACAGCCTTGGTGCTGTACGTGATCGGAACCGAGCAAATCAAAGGTTTCTCCGTGACTCTGATCTTAGGTATCGTGATGAGTATGTTTACCGCGATTTTCTGCTCGCGTTTGATATTCGATATCGCTGAGCGTCGTCGATTCCTGACCAAGCTGAGCATGCAGCGTGTGTTCACGAAAAGCAAATTCAATTTCTTGAACAAGGTCAGCCTAACGGGCGTGATGTCAGCAGCCTTGATCGCGGCCGGCGTCTTTTCCATCTACCATTTTGGTGCTCGCCTGCTGAACCATGACCTGCGAGGCGGTTCGACGGTTCGCATGGTTTTCAACGAAGCCCAAGACATCGAGGCCATTCGCGAGGAACTGGCTGCCGAAGGCGTCGTTCACAACGACGAGAAAATTGATTTCACCGTGACCGGTTTCTCTAGCGAAGACGAAACGCTCAAGAATCGCGTCTTCAAGGTCGACAGTAGCCTACCCGCCTGGGAAGGTGGTGACGCCCCGAAGTTCGAGCAATTGGATGAGCTGCTGACTCGACTGTTCGACGATCGCTTGGAACGCCATCGTGTTGATGTTGGCAACTCAAACGTTGACGGGGCGAACAACCAGAGCAGGTCGGTTTACCCAATGACGCCGCAGCAACAAAATGCTCGCTTGAAAGCCCTTCAGCGTGAGGGCGCTCAGTGGATGGCGGCTCCAGCAGCGATCATGTTCCCGACCGCCAGTTCGGCGTTCCTGCTGCAAGATACCGCCGACGCGCCGGTTGCCGGAGACGCGCCGGCCGACGTGCCTTCAACGGACGCCGCTGCGACCCAAAGCGTTGACTCGGCCTCGGCTCCTGCCGCCACCGAAGCAACAGCTGATGTGGATTCCTCTGAAATGCCCACGATCGAACCGGCCGAGGGATCGACGGACACCGAAGACTCGTCAACGAACGAGCCCGGCCAGCTTGACCTTGACTCGGTCGACGAAGCCTCGATTCCTGATGACGTTAGCAGCGATGATTCTGACACGTCGACGTCCGATGGATCCGGTGACGGTGAGATACGCGTGACGACGAATCTGACCTTCGGCAAACCGATCAGCGGCAAGACCCTGCGTTCGTTGTTGGTCGAATCATCACGTGAGGTGCAGTTGGACCTCGAAGATTCGCAGGTCAATCCTGACTCGGACGACGTTCTGCCCGATCAATCGCCGCTAGGAACGATGTCGACCGACTGGAATGTCACCATGGATGTCCAACGCAAAGACGACGCGCAGCAGATCATTAACAACTGGGCTGAAAAGTTCAATTCCAAGCCGTACTTCCCAACGACCAGCAAGGTTGGCGGCCAGATCGCTGGACAAACTCAACTGCAAGCCTTGGCGGCGATCGTCGCAAGCCTAATCGGTATCATCGCTTACATTTGGATTCGATTTCAAAACATCGCCTTCGGTTTGGCGGCGGTCATCGCGTTGATTCACGATGTCCTGATCGTTCTTGGCGCGATTGCGATCAGTCACTGGTTGGCTGGTTCGTTAGGCTTCTTAAAAATTGACGAGTTTAAGATCAGTCTCGAGATCGTCGCAGCCTTGCTGACCGTGATCGGTTACTCGCTGAACGACACGATTGTGGTGTTCGACCGAATTCGTGAAGTCCGAGGAAAACGAACGGAAATCACGGCCGACATGATCAACGAAAGTATTTCACAGACGCTCAGCCGTACGATCCTGACCTCGCTGACGACCTTTATCGTGGTCTTCATCCTGTACTGGTTCGGCGGAGACGCGATTCACGGATTTGCATTCGCATTGGTTATCGGTGTGATCGTTGGTACCTACAGCTCGATCTTCATCGCCTCGCCAGCACTGCTGTGGTTGATGAACACCGTCGGCCTAAACCCGGGCGTCGTCGATCCGGCAGCGGAATAGCCAACCAAGCTGACTTGCCAGCTTACTTGATAATGAAAAAGCCTTGTCCGATTTGGACAAGGCTTTTTTCGTTTGCTTCCTTGGTGCGGTTCGCCTAGTCGCGGTTCGGTGTCAACGCGGACTTACACCATCGCGGGCTGCTGACCTGCTTCCTTCATCACGTCAGCGAGGGTCGTATAGGTTAGCGTCCACGCTTCCTTGACGTCGTCCGTAAACGCGTCGCCCAAACCTTCGTTCAACGTCCAGAGCAACGCCGCTCCGACGGTGTCGTAACTCTCGTCAGGCACTTTGTACTGGTGAGCGTGTTTGTTTCCGAGTGCTTGGACCGTCGGAAGAATGGCCTCCAAACGATCAAGAGACGCGACGGCAACGCCTATGGTTTTCATAAGCTTCGCACCTTGCTCCTTCATGTCGCCTTTGAACAGCGGTTTTAGCGATGGGTCGAGTTCAAACAGTCGCCTGTAGAATAGCTCAGCCGCTTTCTCAGAGATCGGTTTGACCATCTCCCACGTACTTTTAACGGATTCGATTTGTTCTGGTGTCATTTTGCTTTCCTGGTTGGTTCTGAATCTCAAGCCGGCTATTACTTAAGCCGCTTACTCGCAAGTCGACCGATCCCCGCCGCGCCGGTGCTCTGGGGCACAAAACGTAGCGCGTTGGCGGGCAGACCGGGCTTGGTTACTTCATGGGGACACGGATGACAACGCCGCCCATCACGTCGTCCTTTTTGAACTCTGGATACTCGTCCTTACGATTGGAATGATCGTTGTGGCAGGTCCAGCAGGCCTCGGCGACGGCGCGGTCAGGATAGGCGGCGACAAAGTATTTCTTGCCACCCAGTTCTTCTTCGCCGTAAAAGTTCTCCCCCGGGTTCGCCTCCATGAACTTTAACGCTTGCTTCTCGACTTCTGTCGATGGTTTGTTCTGCTCATTGAGCGGCCAGCTACTTTTTAGGCCGTACTTAAACCCAGCCTTTGGGTTGTCGTCAACCAAGCTGGCTCCCATACGAAACATTTGTGCCGGCAGAGGAATCGTGTGCTCTTCGTCTTCCCAGTACTCGCTGGGCGTGACTGGCGCTTCTTGCTTCTTCAAGCGAGTCACGACTTTCTTAGCATAGACCGTTCGGTCGGCCATCATCACCGCGTGTACCGCGTCGGTGAATGCTTGATAAGAGATCCCGCCATCCGCCTTCACAGGTGCAGGCGCTGCGGCAGGCTTCGCAGGCGCGGCTGGTTTTGCCGCTTTGGCCCGGACAGCGGGTTCCGCTGCGCCTGCTAACATCAGTGAGGCACTGGCCAGCGAACCAAATGCGAGGATCGACAATGCCAGCGCCAAACGCTTGCCGGCAAACCGTGGGTTCTGAACTTTCATTCTTCATCTCTTTCAAAATAAACTCAACTGACTTTCCTCCCGACGGCTCGACATACGAACCAAGGGAACGTTTTGTGATCAACGGTCAGCAGTTTCTGTAGAAGGGCTTTTAGTTTCCCTGTCACCTTTCTGTTCCAACATGCGTCGTTCTTCCTCTTCCTTGGCTTTCTGCTTTGCCTTCTTAGCTTCATCGCGTTTTCGTTTGCGTTCCAGACGCTTGGCCTCTTGTAAGTCGAACCATGCCTTAGCCATGTCGATGCTTGCGACGTGAACAGATGACTCGCCCGCGAAGCAGCGATTGATCTGGCTGGGGTCAGCCAACGCATTCAAGGAGAATTGCATCCCGTGGCAGTCCATGCACACCTCGCGTAGCATCTTTTCGTTCGGACGCAGATTGTTGTTTTGATTGTGCTGCACAACGACGTTGTCATCATCGTCCTCCACACGCGGCATGTGGCACGTCGCGCAACTGACTCCGCTGCCCGACTTGGTTTCACCGGCAATTTCCGATTGGAACAAACCGAAGTGACTGGAATCCAAATAGGCCAGACTGTGGTCGTCGTTGTGGCATTTCAAACAAGCATCAACCGCGGCAAACTGCGTATCGAAACGATGGCCAGCGTGGCATGCCGAACAATCGAGTGACGTGTGGGCCGCTCCGGCGTGCATTTTCAAACGAGCTTCGCCCGGTGTCATGGCCGACAGACCACTTCCCAACCTCATGCCATGCCGCCCCTTTAAGAACCCTTCGACATGGCCTTGGTGACAAGTGGCACACACTTGATGCGAAACGCTGTCTGACCAAGTTGCTTCGACACCTTCCTCCAGCGACACTACATGGCAACCGCTGCAATTGACACCCGCCAAAGCATGGGCGGTCTCGTGCCAGTCGGACAGGATGGCTGGGGCATCCGTGCCCACGAGCCAATCCACAGGTCCGTCTGAATCCTCGCATGCCAGAGACACGCCTTCTTTGAACGTCACGGGAGATCGCTCCAGTGTTTTCTGTCTTTCTAAATAATCTGGCTCATCAAAGTGCCGGACTAAAAACCGTTCATACAATGCCCGGTTGTCGTGATAGTTGTGGCAGCCCGCGTTGCTACACGAATCAAACGCGTAGTCCGCGTGACTAGGGCGATTCTTGAGTGTCTCTTGGTGGCAGTGGTAGCAATAGTCGGCGGGCATCGTCAGCCCCATCCCCAGCGTGCGATGTTCAACGTGCTCTTGATGACAGGTCACGCACTTGGTGGCATCCAAAATGGCCAAAGTCGCCGCGTGACTCGGGTCGCTGAACTTTTTGGCCGGATGCGTGTCGCGAGACTTTTTGAGGTCGTCACCATGACAGTTGATACACGCATTCTCCATGAACTCTCGATCGCCTGTTTCCGAATGGCACGCACTGCAAGCGAGCTCAATCTGATAATGCCCGTGGGTCGTGACGCCCGGGAGCAACGCCGTCTTGATGCTCGACGCCGGTGAATAGAGCGCGTAGCCGAAGTAGCCTGCCAAGCCAACGTTGACAGCCACGAACAACGACCACTGTTTTAAAGGGCTGAGCAAACTAATACCAATAAACGCAGATGATATGGATCGCAATCAGAACCGGCATTGGCCAAATCAACCAAATGTGCAGCTTGGTCAGGCGAGGTCGCCATTTCCGCGACTACCAACTGATTAACGTGGTCGTTTTCGGTTTGTCAGCCGGTAACGGCGGGCTAGAAATCTGGAGCCGAGACGATCGCGACGAACTGACGATTAGTGGTGCCTACTACAAAGGACTGGACTCGTTTGAGTACATCAGCCAATTCGTTCGCTTCCCCAAGGGCGCTGGACTGCCGGGCAACTCTTGGAAAAACAATCGGCCCGGGTTCTTGAGCAACCCGAATATCAACCCAAACTTCATCCGATCCTTCGACCGCGATCCAGCGAATATTATCGAATGCGTTGGACTGCCGATTGGCCGCGAGTACGGATTCCCCGCATCGGTCTTGCTCTTTTTGTCGGACGAAACGACTCCGTTTGCCAAATCGATCAATGTCTGGCGTTGTGAAACGAGCGACGACCAGCGAACCATGTTCTCACGCTCGATCAGCGACGCAACTGAATACGACGCGAAGTGGTGCCAAAAGATTTGCGAACAGTTCCAGCACAACCCTGCGACCGTAATCGCCGAACCAAATTCCGACTTGCTTGATTCACAAGGCAAAATGGGACGAGCTGGTATCTTCGTACCGTTCTTCAATGGGACCGACATCACCGATGTGCTGGCGATCACCTTCTAGCCATCTCGTCTTGTGCATGCTCATTTCGACCGGCGCGGTGGTATTGTGATCGCGAGTGGGGCGAAACACGCGAACGCCGTCGTAGCATTCATCCTGAACGACGCGCTTCTGAGGATGCAGGACGGGCCTGAACAACCGATCTCTCAAGCGCTCACTCTCCGTGTTTGCCGGTAGTGCGTACCCGACGTGATTTCTCGTGACATGCGGTTTGGTAAAAGTAAAGGGGCAGTGACGGTTGCCCGGCAGAAGTGTTTCGCTGGGTAGCACCTTCGGCAGCCAAACGAGCGATCTCATTTCAAAACGCGGGCCATCCAAGTTTCACTAACCTGTCGAACCTGACCTTTTTCTTCTCTCGCGGTGAACAAAATAGGTCGTTTTCGCGTATTGGCGTGCGGAAGCGTGGCATATTTGCCGGCGACACCCAATCGGTGTTTCCCTCGTCAATGGGAACTCGATCAAATCATCGCAACGACGTTCCGCCATGGATTGGCAAACTCAGGTGTCACTGATGACACCCTTACTTGGCCGGGGACAACTCACCGTTGGCTCCGAACCGAAACCTGCCTTTCCTTTCGCGGAGATGATCATGGGATCATTGCAACAGACAACTTTGGGTGTGATCTGCATCACAGCCGCCTTTTTCTTCGGTCAATACATGCGCACTCACCCGTCGCCCGGGTCTCTGATCGAACAGCCTGTTGGCCAATTGCTTGAAGCGGAGCAGGGCAGTGTGGCCCAAGCGTCTTCTCCGTTCGCGCAAGCCATCGCCGCGCAGCAGTCGAGTAATCAAGCGGGCCTGCCGAGTCCATCTGCTGGGTTTGGCAACCTTGCCTCGCAAGATAACGCCGCTGCTGCTCGCTCCACAACTGCTCCCAAACCGCTGCGTGAACTCGTCACGCGAATCCCCAAGCCTGCTCCGACAACCTTGCCGCCAACGGAAAGCGTTCAGCAAGTTGATGTTCCCGATTTTTCGGAACTCGCTAGATCATTCGAGAACACACCTTTGGCCTTGCCGTCTGACACCCGTTTCGAAACCGGGGCTCCCGCGACAACCCCAAGCTTAATCGCAGCGACGCCGGATGTACGTAATAGCAGCTACTATCAACCAAACGTGGTGACGCCCAAACCGCGACCGCGTCAAAACCGCGGGGATTTCGTCAGCTCGCGTCGCAAGCGAGGCGACATGGTTCCACCCGCTGCCCCCCGTTATCGCAACTTCGCGGGATCGGCTCCCGAAGCGGTTTCACCACCGCAACCGATGACTCCGTACGAGTTGAAGCAGGATGAATCGTCCTTTCGTCAACAAGACTTCGCGCCGCAGTTAGGTCACCGCGATGCCCGTCCGATTCCTCCTTCCCGGTTTAACAACAATAGAGCCAGCGACATTAAACCGCAGCGTGTTTCCTTGGCTCCACCCGAACCTGACAACTCGGCTCTCGTTCCCAACGTTCCCGAGCTCAACGTGGTTGTGCCGAATCCTAATCAATCCGCAACAGCGGCCACGAATAACAAACACGTCCACTCGTACTACGACACGCTGGCGGACAATCATCAGTTTCAACGCGATGATTTCCGGCGAGCCAACGGCGTCACATCGATGACTCGTGGCGAAAGCGTAATCGCCGCTAAACCGCAAACCGTTCCAACGCCCGCGGCGAGGCCCCGTGTTCCGTTCGCCTTGAACGAAGCAGGACGTAGCGAGCTGGCGAGAATTCGCTCACGTCAGCAATCAAAAATCGATCTACCAACCGAGCGATTTTCGCAACACACAACGCGCACGGGTGACACGTTGCAGAACCTGTCGGTCGAGTACTACGGCAAACCTGATTTTTACCTAGACATCTATCTGGCGAACCAAAACGTGCTGAGAAACCCCGTACAGATCCCACCGGGTGTCCAACTGAGGATTCCTCAGTACGACTAATCGGCTTTGAGCCCCACCGCCTCTGAGAGACGAATGGAGCGCAGCCGATTAGGGCTCGACATCACCCCAAAAATGTGTGGCCAGCACCCAAACGGCCCGGCATCAACCGCTCAAGTTTGAACACCGCACTCGCGACGAGCGAACGGTCGGCTTGGCGGGTGGGTAGCGGCACCGATCACTTCTTCAGCCGCTGCTGCCACGGCGCGCCTGCTCGCCGACTGAGCACCGTTTGCTTGACGAAGTTGTCGATAAAGCGGAACACGCCCTGCGAGCGAGAATCGGCGATCATGTCGGAGCCGCCCTTCGTCGATCCGGGCACAGGGCCGCTAACGAGTGTCTTTAGCGGGTTGATCGAAGGCACGTCGACCGGTTCTTCCTCGGGCTCCTCACCCTCAATCGCTTCCTCGGCTTCCGGATCTTCCTTACGCTCTGACTGACGGGCCTTCCAAACCTTCGCGTACTTCGAACGAGCCTTCTTCACCGTTGCAAAAATCTTCTCGCCGTCCCCGGCGACGCTAACATTCTGGGACGGGTACACGATCAACAGCGGCAGCGGATCGTTGGGACCACCGACGTACAACGGATGAGTCAAACCACGAACAAGTGACATCCCCTGAAACTTTTTCTTTTCCGGTGCGACTAAGATCAGCGACTTAACGTCCTGGCCTTGTTTGACGGAACCGACGGGTGCCCAGCTCCAATCGGAAACCACCCACTGAGCGGCCAGAGCTCCCGTCTTGCCAACAGCGACCACGTTCAACAAGTCAATGTTGACCTCGCCGGCATCATTTTTTCGCATCAAGAATTTTTTACACGCCTCGATATCACCCAAGATCGCGGGAATGTCGTTCTTCTTAAATCGATCACGATCCAGCGGCTTCGTCGATCCCGCAACTTCCAAGCTATCACCGTGGCCACGCAGATCAGGCACGATCGCCGCATGCCCGTTCAGCTGCAAGTATCGCCCCAGCAACAGCAAGTCTTCTCGCGACCGATCCCAATCGTGCAGTAAAATAAATGGCGCGACCTGTTTGCCGTCAACGACATCCTTGGGCGGTCGCTGGTTGGCGGGCTGATCGGCCGAAAGAACCTTTTGACCGAACCAAGTACACGTCAGCGTCACACCATCTTTGGTCAGTCGGGTGATCTCTTCGGGTGCGGGCACCTTGGTGTTGGCTGCCGTGTTTTGGCTGGCAACGTTTGGCCGAGTCGCTCTGGGCTGCGTCGGTGTTCGCTGTGTGGGCTGAGGCTTACTGGTCGCGGGTGGATTTCGCTTGCTATCTTTCGGCGGCGGATTTGAAAAGTCAGGAAACTGCCCATAAGCAACACCCGTTTGGCAAACTGCAACGACCAACAGCAACGCGCCCATGCGCATGGGCGAAACAAACGCTCGACCGTTGACCAATAAAGGGAAAACGCGACGCGCGGCGCGTGAGAAAAATGGCATCGTTGACTCCAAACCGTGATCCGCAAAAGTCCTGTTGGACTCGCCTGCCCGAACGGAATTTTAGATACGCTCGCGTAAAGGGTCAACGTTGACGGTGCAGCGAACCGAGCGCAGCGCCGTTCAAAAGAGCAGGGGCGTTTCGCGAGCTAGAGTGATGCGGCTACCGCGTATCGACGGACATCGCATCGCGAGCCACTTCGTCAACACGATCGTAGGGGCAGAACTGATGCGAAATGTGCTCGGTCAGGTGGGCCAAGAAAAATGCCTCGAACTGACGGTCGCTCGACTGAATAGAGGGACGCCCGTTTTTGGGGAACGAGTACTCGGTAGGACCATACATGTAGTCGATTGCACCGTTGTTGCTCAAATCAAAAACCGTCACCGTCAAATCCGCACGACCCTTGTACAACGTCGATCCCTCGTGAATCGAGTAAGCTCCGATCTCAATTGCAACGACCTTGTCAGCACCGACGCCGCTACCGAGCTTCACGAAATCTGCTTCGTCCCACCCGTTCTGGTCGATCCAGTCACCCACGGTCGTCGCTGGGATCACATTGATCTCCTTGCCCGTCTGACGCATCTTGATTCCGACCGCTTGAGCGATCGTGCTGGTCAGCATGTCGGGACCATAAGCCGACGCGTCGGACACGCAGACGACGGCAACCGTCGATTCTGCCAATCCCCCATAAGGCGGCTCGACGTCGGTTCCCTTGACCACATAGATCAATTGCGAAATCGCGCCGACACAACCCGTTAAGCACACGGCGATCACCGCCGCGCAAACAACAGCAGCCGACGTTGAAAAAGGTTTGGGAAGATTCATATTCGCGCAACCCTGACGATACTTTTTGAAAGATTCGTCCGGACGTTAGCGATTGGCCAAAGTGCTATCAAGATCAGAAAAGTGATAGCATCTTCGAGCGGCCGAGAACCACTCCGTTTGATAAAGAGCCCGTCTCAAAACTTAAACCATTTTTCCAGAGCCACTTCTCAACGGCTACCCTTCAAAACTATCTTCATACTCTCTGGCAGCGCGTTCGTCGATTTTGACGCGGCGGATCCCGTTTGCTTTGCCCGACTTGCGATCGACTTCGATTACGACCCCCGAAATTTGGACGTCCTTCTTCGCGACGTTGAAGGGGACGGGGCGGAAAGTAAGAGTCGCCTCCATCACTTTTTCGATACTGCGACCGAGGATACTTTCGTGCGGGCCAGTCATGCCGACATCGCTGATGAAGGCCGTGCCGCCGGGCAGAACTCGTTCGTCTGCGGTCGGAACGTGCGTGTGAGTCCCACAACACGCGGTCGCTCGGCCGTCAAGGAATCGCCCCATCAACTGCTTGTCACTGGTGGCCTCGGCGTGGAAGTCACAAAAACGGACGACGACGTCGGCGGGGATCTCGGCAAGCAATTTATCCGCTGCGCGGTAGGGGCAATCGAGCGGCTTCATGAACACGCGACCCATCAAGCTGAACACGGCGACCTTCACCCCGTTTGCCGCCTTCACCACCGTCCAACCTTTGCCAGGTGCGTCGGGCGGGTAGTTGGCCGGTTTGATGATATTATCCTTCTCTTCAAGGATCGGAATGATGTCCTTCTTGCGGTAAATATGATCACCCAAGGTAATGCAATCCACGCCCGCGGCTATCAGCTTTCGATAGATCGTTGGATTGATTCCTGAACCCTGATCCGAATTCTCGCCATTGGCGATGATCAGGTCGATGGACTCTTCCATGCGAAAGCCGGGCAGGGCTTGTTGGACGATCTCGACGCCCGGTTTGCCAACAATGTCGCCAATAAAGAGAATTCGCACGAGTTGCTTTCTAGTTGCACGAAGTTGAGCTGCGTGACGATGGGGAGAACCATAAGGTGAAACCGCGTGCGATTTTACTTCGCCAGTTCAGTAAAACGTGACTCGCGAATCACCACGACTTTGATCTCGCCCGGATACGATAAACGTTCTTCGAAGGCTGCCGCGATGTCTCGACAGACCTTCGCGGCGATCTTATCGTCCGCTTCGCTGGCTCCCACGATCACACGCACCTCGCGACCCGCCTGAACGGCGAAGGCTTGGCGAACGCCCTTGAACTCTTTCGCGATTGACTCCAACTCTTCCATCCGCTTGATATACCGATCAAGCGACTCGCGCCGCGCGCCGGGGCGGGACGCACTGCAGGCGTCGCCGGTGGCGGTCACGACGGTGTAAGGATACTCGACCAAAATCTCCTCGTGGTGACCGAGAGCCGCGTGAACGACTTCCTCGCACTCGCCGTAACGCTTGAGCAGATCCGCGCCAATTTTCGGGTGGCCGCCCTCCATGTCATGGTCCGCCGCTTTACCGATGTCGTGAAGCAATCCACATCGCCGGGCCAAGTCACCGTCCATGCCTAACATCTCTGCGACCATCCCCGCGATGAATGCGACCTCGATGCTGTGCCGCAGCACATTTTGTGTATAGCTCGTTCGGAAATGCAATCGCCCCAGCAGTTCGATCACAGGCTTCTTTAAACCGTGAACGCCTACTTCTTCGGCCGCCTCAGTTCCCTTTTTCAAGATCACCTTCGAGATTTCTGCTTCGTTATCTTTGACGACTTCTTCAATCCGTGACGGATGAATCCGACCGTCATTAATCAACTGTTGCAAGGAACGTCGAGCGATCTCGCGGCGAACCGGGTCGAAGCCGCTGACAATCACCACGCCGGGCGTGTCGTCAATAATCACATCGATTCCGGATTCTTTTTCGAACGCACGAATGTTGCGGCCTTCACGACCGATGATCCGGCCCTTCATTTCGTCGCTGGGAATATCCACCGTGCTGGTTGTGTGGTCGGCGGTTTGACTCGCCGCATAGCGCTGGGTCGTCATCAGCAAAATCTCACGAGCCTTTTCCTCGCACGTTTCCTGCATCATTTTCTCGTGCTCGAGAATCCGACCACCCACCTCATCGGCCAGTTCGTCTTCAAGCAACGTCAGCAACCGCTTTGAAGCGTCTTCTTTGCTCAACCCGGTGACCTCGTGCAGCTGCTTCCGCTGCTTGGCCAGGACATCACCCAAGTCTTTTTCGGTCTGAGAAACTTGTTCTAGCTTTACCTTCAAACGATTCTGAGTCGTTTCGATGAACTGCTCTTGCTTTTTAAGCCCTTCGCCCTGTTGCTCCAAGACGGTCTCGCGCTTATCCAACGCTCGCTCGCGTTGATGAATTTTTTCGCGTTTTTTGCTCAGCTTTCGCTCGGCCTCAGCTTCTTGCTTGAGCTCCAGCTCTTTGATCTGAGCCTGTGCATCGCGAACTGCTTGGTCGGCCTGCCGCTGGCCTTCGTCGAGAATCAGCTGAGCCTTTGCTTTCGCGCCGCGACCGACCAGCATCGAATAGCCGAAAACAGCGGCAGCACCCAACAGGGCCCCGACTCCGCCGAAAATAAATTCTTGATCCATGAGCACACCCATCCGATATTTGGTGCGCAAAAGTCAGCTGGCCAAGTCGCCGTTGGTAACTCAAGAAAGAAGAAGTTGCTTGCGGCCGCATTGGGCCACCCAACCGACAGGTATCGGCCGAGGTGGTTTCAACCGAGGCAATGCCTCGTGCCGCGGAAAACCACTGGAGAAAACTTGCACGGTGGGCATCGTTCCGACAACAACCAGCAAACTTTCGACCCAAGGCAACGCGGCGATGATTTCCGTAAACTTGAAACAAACACGGCGACGTGCCACGATTGCCACAGCGGGCAATCGGAAAACGACGCTCATGATGAATAACATCAGGTTCACGAAAGGCAACCAAACAAAAAACGAGTGTTTTACAGCAGCTTCTAATTCTTGATTCAACCCAAATCGGCAACGTTCGGCCAAAGCCACTTTTGCGTCTTCGTCTTGAAGTAAACGGTCGGTCGAACTGGACTCAATTGCCAACTCGCCCGACGCAGTTCATAGTTTAGCGTTCCCACACCGAAATACAATCTCAGAACGATTCTGGCCCCGCGCAAACGACTCGTATGAACCCGATCGAACATCCTCTGGTGGCGAAACTCACCGCCGCATGGCCGAACGAGCGTCGGTGCAACCTGCGGACGATCGTCGCGGTATCCGGCGGGCCCGACAGCGTGGCGATGCTGCACGCGCTGGTTAAGTCTAACCGGCAAACTCCATCGGCTTCCGACCAGCTGATCGTGACACACGTGGACCATGGCGTCCGAGCCGAATCAGCGGCAGACGCAGAATTTGTGGTGGAGCTTGCGAATCGGTTGGGCCTAGCGAGCGAGGTGTTCGCACCCGACGCTGGCCAAGCACGATCAAGTGCGCAGTCTGAGGAATCTTTGCGGGCCTATCGTTATCAGTGCCTCACGCAAGCCGCCGAAAAACATGGAGCCCGCTATTTGGCAACCGCCCACACCCAAGACGATCAGATTGAAACGATCTTGTTTCGAATCCTGCGAGGGACAGGCGTCCGAGGCCTAACCGGTATCCCGGTGTCTCGCTTGCTAACCAGTGGCCTTACGCTGGTACGCCCGATGCTGGGTGTCACGCGAACGGAGGTGATGCAGTTTTTACAGGAGATCGACGCAGACCACCGCGTCGATGATTCGAATCGCCAGTCGCACTACACCCGCAACTTTCTGCGCAACGAGCTATTGCCGTTGGCCCGCAAGCGATTCCCTGACGTCGATCAAGCGTTGGTTAATCTCAGCCGGCAAGCGATCGATCAGCAGGCCGCGTCCTCAAATTGGATCGCCATCGCCAAGGAATCCATCGTCGCGACCGATCACACGATTGAAATCGCCTGCAAGCCAATCAAGCACTTTCCACCCGCCACGCTGATCGACGCACTGATCGAAGCCTGGGAAGAACGCAGCTGGCCACGAGGCGACATGAAACAAGGCACCTGGCAAAAAGTCGCCGCACTGATTCAGTCAAAGGAAAGCAACCCGCCCGCGATCAACCTGCCCGGCAACGTGCGCGCTGAGCGGATCGATGATCGAGTCGCACTGACAAAGTCGTAGTTCGCTTCACCATGCCCCGGCGGAGCCGACGCCGGCAGCTCGCGAGAGAACTTGAGCTGCTCGCGTGCGGCTTATCGCGGGACGCTACTGATGGCCGACGCCGACTGGACTCGGGCAGAGCCCAGTACCGGCTGTCCGCGCCACCGACTTAATGCCCCGCACCGATGTCGACCGGCTGGTAACCACCTTTGGACTTAAAGTACAAAAACAGAATCAGGAATCCCAAGCACATCACGGCCGGAAAAACCGTAATGTTTGCCAACGCGCCTTGCTTGGCTTCTTTGACGATCTCGTTAATTTCCGCTGCCTCGGCTTCGGGAAGCTCACCGACCTTTGAACCATCAACAGCAGTGTACTCGCCCAAGATGTACGAATCGGGCTTGGAGATCGTTTCGTAGACGCCGGCCTTTTGCTCGTTCAGTGCCGCGCGGGCGGAATCTTCTTGCATCTGGCCAATCAGCGGACCGCCAATGATTCCGACAGTCAACATCCCAATGCCTGCGATCGCATTGAGCGTTAACGCACCGCCTTTGGGGAACTGCTCGGCCACGACACCAAGCATCGTTGGCCAAAAATATGTTTTCGCGACACCGTACAAAGTCGCCGCAGCGAAAATCGTGAACATCGTCTCGGTGAACGACAAACAATATAAACCCACGATCGCCAAGGCAGAACAAATCGCCAGAAGACCAAGCGGCGTGAATGCTTTGATGACTGGCCCTGCAAAGAAACGCAGCACCATCATGATCGCCGATGTGTAAATCAAAACCCACAGCGGGTTGTAACCCGCCTTCGTCATTGGTTCCTCCATGATACCGGTGATCGCACCGTCCGTTCCTAGCTCCGCTGTTGCCATAGGCATCATGATCAAGCACAAGAAGATCAGCATCGGACGTCCGAGCGACCGGCAATAAGCACCATAGGCCACAACAGCGACCGCCAGCAGAATGTAAACCACGTTGTCACTAAAGCCGAACACCATGCCCAACTGCTTCAACACTAGGAACGCAGCAATCGCCGCGCCGAAGATTCCAAACTCGGCCAACATCTCGCGATAGGTCGCGCCACCGGCCACACGTTCGCTGACGGGAAACTTTGCCACGATTAACATCAACAAATAAATCAACGCCGGGATGGCGATGATGTAAATAAGAATTCGCCAGTCCTCGGTTGCTTTGTCGCCTAAGTACAAAGTAATCAAACCGCCCAAGACCAAACCGCCGGGCCAGCCAGCGTGCAAAATATTTAACCACTTCGTCTTGGCTTTGTTGAACATCGTCGCGACGACGGGGTTGATGAACGCTTCTACGGTTCCGTTGCCCAACCCCAGAATGATCGAGCCCCAGGTCAACAGCTTCAGTCCTTTCGCTTGAGCCGCCGCCAAAGCGTCGCCTTCGAGCCCGGTCCCGACGACGGTCGAGTGAGCCGTCAGAGCCAAAGCCGCATAAATCGCGTAGCAGACGAAACTAAAAATCATCGCCACTCGATAGCCAATTTTATCGATCACAAGGCTGAACAAGATGATGCTGATCGCGAACGGCCAGATTCCGTGTCCGAATAGCGTCTGAGCCTGCACGCCATCCAAACCGAAATCGGAAGGCCACATCGCTGGATTACTGGCCATGAACGCGCGAGTAATAAACGCGAACGAGGTCGTAACTAATGCGATAAAGCAGCCCCAGAACATCAGCTGAGATGGTTTCTGTTCGATCGTTGGGCTTGGCGTTTCATTCATGATGGCAAGTCCTCAAAACTCAATGGTTAGTGGTTGGAAGCAAACCTGCTGACAGGGTCAACAGGCAGACAGATCACCTGCAACAGTTTTCCCCACTCACGCCGACACTCGACGGAGCTTGCAAATGTTTTCCGTAGAGTAATTCACGCAACGAAAAAATGCTATCTCACTATCGCTAGCGTTCTCATGAACCGGGACCAATGCTTGGGACGCAAACATTACGCGTGATGCCCAGTTTCACATCCGGCTGATCTCGGGAACTCGCCTATGGGAGTTTGCCCCAAGTTCCTACGATCCCCGTTCAATCCGCCGTCAAATATTGGCCCAAATTCGCCTTCATTTTCCTCATTTGCTACGAAAAAGAGCCCGCGTCCCTTGCGTTCCCGTCACCCAAAACCAAACGCCCGCCAATCCACCGCCCGCCCGCGCGGTGGGTTTGTCGTTTGGTCAGTGATGAAAGTCGGGCTATTCGTGGCAGCGGTCGTGTTTGCGGGTTGGGCGCTGTTCCAACAGACAGTTCAAAATCGCTTGGCGGGCGAAGTTGCAACGAAGATCAATCAGGTGCTCGTGCCCGTTGGTGCAACGGCCACGGTTGCCGACGCGGAGTTTCTTGAGGGCCGAGGTCTTCTGTTGCGAGATCTAGCCATTCACCAAACGGCAACGTCAGATGCAAAAACGCTCGGCCAACCTCTGCTGAAAGTTGACGAACTGCTGGCGGAGTCCCACGTGACACTACCCGAGTTGGTTGCGGGCGACCTACCGCTGCGCGCCGTCCGCGTCGATGGGGTTCAGTTGCAAGTCACACGTAATGCTGCCGGAAACTGGAACTTCCAATCGTTGCTCAACGCGATCGCGAATTTGAAACCGGCCGGTCAAGCCAACGCGCCCGTTTTGCTAGACAACTGTCAAGTCATCGTGCTGGATTACTCGGGCGGTCGGCATACGAATCTGCGCCGCATCGAGATCCCGAGTCTCTCGGTCAGTGTGATGCCGGTTGCTCACGAGGGTCGCTCGTTGACTCAAATCGCAGGTCAGTTCACATCCAACGTGATCAAAACATTCCAATTCACGGCATGGGCCGATCTCGTCAACGGTCAGTGGAAACTCAACCTAAACGCAAACGACATCCGCCTATCCAAGAAACTCACGACCTTGCTGCCGAACGACCTTGCAGTTCAGTTGCTGCCGCTACAACGCTTGGCCGGCAGCTTATCGGTACGCGGTTCGGCGAACGGTGATTTCCAGCTGGACAACGTGCCAAGCTTCAACCTCGTAGGCGAATGCTATGACGTGGTCGTTGCCGATCAACGACTGCCATGGACGCTGGAGAATGCAGGTGGAAAACTCCGACTCACGCGCGACGGATTCGAAATCGAAAACGCAACCGGCAAGCTAGGCACGGCCGACTTCCGCCTGAGCTACAGCCAACAGGGCTGGCTGGCTCGACAGCGTTGGCATGCCGCGGGCGATGTGCAGAATTTTCACTACACGGGCGACCCGCGTTTGACTGCGATTCTTCCCGGCTATTGCGGCAAGTTCTGCCGCGATTTCCAACCTGAGGGCACGTCAAACATTCGTTTTGACATGACCCACGACGGACGGGAACTCAAGCGAACCATTCACGGTGATCTGAGGAACATGTCGCTTCAGTTTGTTGGCATGCCGTATCGCGTGAATCGCTGTGTGGGATCGGCCCGCATCGTCGATCGAAACTGCGAGTTCAAAATCCGGGCGACCGAGGGAGATCAGCCGATCGATATCAGGGGCACCGTCGCGAACATGGGGCACGGATCGACGTTCGAATGTCAGATTGACGTTCCGGGTGGCCTCCCGCTGAACGAAAAACTATTCACTGCATTGCAGAAACAACCAAAACTCGCGCGAGTCATCGCGGCGTTCAACCCAACCGGTTTCGCCGGTGGTTCGGGCGTGCTGGTGCGTCGCGTCGCTGGCGGGCGAGTCCACAAGGCTTTCGACGTACAATTGAAAGGCGTGAACGTACGGCACGACAAGTTCCCGTATTCGATTCGCAACGTCGGGGGCACGATTCAAGCGCGAGATAACGTGTACGCTTTTAAACGCTTGACCGGCACCAACGGTAGTGCCCGTGTTGAGTGCAACGGTTCTTGGAATCCACAAGCTGGCCTGAACGCAAGGCTTCAATGCATCAACATGCCGCTGGATGACCAATTAAAGATCGCCCTCAAGCCTTCCCTGCGCGAGATCTGGCACGGCTTTCGACCGCGCGGGACAGCCGATCAAATGCAAGTAGATCTGCGGCTGCCGATCGGACAGGAAGAATGCGACGTGACCGTCGAGGCCAATTTTGAACGACGTGACGAAAACTCGATCGTAGGCGTGACCTCAATTTATCCGACCTGGTTCCCATACGAGATCCGAAACCTGACGGGCAAAGTAAAAATTGGTGACGGGCAGATCGAGCTATCGACCTTTCAGGGCCAGCATAACCGAACGTGGATCAAGTGCGATGGCGACGGTCGGTACTCGAACAAAGATTGGTCCGTACGACTCAAGGACATGCTGGTGCTTAGCCTAGAAGCGGACGACGATCTGCTGTCCGCCATCCCCGCGTCGCTGGCTCCTCACGTGCGCAATCTTCAGTACCAAGGAAAGCTGAACGCGAGTGGTGAAATGACTCTTGCGGGACGTTATACAACCGCTGTCGATCCGCAGCTTCGCTATGAAATCATTCCTCCCACCACCGCGCCCGCATCCACTTTTAGTCTGGCATGGGACGTTCAGTTGGACATGAGTGGTGCCAAGATGATGGTGGGCGTACCGGTTGAAAGTGTGTTCGGCGCGGTAAAACTGGTGGGGCAGTACGACGGTCACAATGCAGAGTGTCGCGGCGAGCTGGATATTGATTCGATGTTGATCTACGACAATCAAATCACCAGCGTCAAAGGCCCAATCTGGTTGGACAACCAACGAGCGGCTGCAGGAATGCTTGCGGAGAAACAACCCCAAGCTCGCACACCTAGACGCGCTGACCAAACCGGCCGCAGCGGTGTTGCGGCGGACACGAGCCCCGTTGGACGCACGCCACCCGAGTCGCTGTCTGGAAAACTCTACGGCGGAACAGTGCATTTGGACGCCGCAATTGGCTCGGGCGAGCTGGGTGAGTTCTACGTTCAATCAACGCTCGAAGACGGTCGGCTTGAGTCGGCATGCCAAGAGCTATGCCCGTCGATGAAAGACATTTCCGGACGGACGTTCGCGGCGTTTCGGTTGGCGGGCAACTGCACTGGCAGCCACACGTACCACGGTGACGGTTCGGTTCAACTGCGGGATGCAAAAATTTATGAACTGCCGCCGGTGCTGGCGTTGCTGAAGCAGTTGCGCATCGGTCGCTCGGACCGGTCCGCGTTCGATTCGAGTGACGTGAGTTTCACGATCTCAGGCGAAACGTTTGACTTGAACCGGATCGAACTCGAGGGCGATGCGATTTCTCTGATCGGTAACGGACGGATGAACATGGACCGTAAAATCGATCTCAATTTTTACTCAATCATGGGCCGCAATCGATTCAACATCCCGCTCATTAGCGAGATGGTTCACGCGGGAGGCCAGCAAGCCATGTGGATTCGAGTCAACGGTAGCGTCGACGATCCGCAAATGACGCGCACGGTTCTACCACAACTGAACGATTCGCTACGTCACCTGTTCAATTCTGCTGGCCAAACAGGCCAACACCGAACAGCCTCGCTGCAATCGCACAATGCCGCTGGCCAGCGGCGGACGCGATAACACCGCTGTCGCTGCTGACAGCGTCTTCCGCGACAGCGACGAGCGATCTTGGTCCACTGATGGCCTTCGGCTATCCTCTTGGCCGAAGGGTGTCAGTGTTTACTCCGCGAATGGATGCGAAATAAGTGGGCAAAGCGACGTGGCAACAGAAACTGGTCGGAGCGGCCAATGCGCTCATCACACCCAGGATTTTGCAAACGTATGATCGGCGCATCGCGTACTACGATCCTACGGTCAATCCGTGCAGCTCCGAGTACAACCAACACGTGGTCTACGTTTTTTGGCACGAGTACATTAGCGTCGTGTTACCGACCTGGGGTCACACCGCCGCCACAATTTTGTGTTCCAAGCATCGCGACGGCGAGTGGATCAATCAGATCGGCAAGGCCATGGGGTTGCACGTTGTGCGGGGCAGCTCCAGCCGCGGCGGCTCGTCCGCCATTCGGCAACTAAAAAAGAACAGCAAGTTTTCCAGCCTCGTCATCACTCCCGACGGACCGCGCGGACCGCGACGTGAGATGGCGATCGGACCGATCTACATGGCGTCGATGCTGCGAATGCCGATCGTCCCGGTAGCGGTCGGAATCGATGACGCCTATCGCTTGAAGACGTGGGACCAGTTCGCGATCCCCAAACCGCTGACCCGAATCCGTCTAATCGCCGGTCCGAAAATCGAC
>CAZLFF010000049.1:20305-24788 GCA_964558755.1 uncultured Pirellulaceae bacterium | reverse complement strand
GAGCGTCGGTCTACGGAACCGAAGGTTGGAGGTTCGAATCCTCCCGGGTGTACTTACTGTCTACGCTTTCTTAATCCCTGTTTCGGGGGGCTTTTTGGCTGTGCGAGCATCGCTCGCGTTTCGAAACAGGAAGCTTGTCGGCTCGCCTCTGGTCGCACCAGGTCTTGGTGTCGAAAGGGTCTGGAGCTACGTTAGCTTCGGATCCCTTTGCTTCGTCCCGAAGAGCTCCATCATTGATTCAAGTACTGGTACATCAACTTTCCGGTTTCTGAAATGGCGTCGCCTTGAGATTCGAGGTCTTCCCGAACTGGTTTTATCTCATCTTTGAACGGCGAGTAGATGCTGCTGGGAGCAAAATTCCGGTATGTCCAACCGATCTTGTGACGGTTAATAATTTTCAACCATTGAGCGGCTTTTTCTGGATCGTTCTTGCTATCGGTTAACCAACTTGCGGCGGCCCACTCGGTCGCAAAAAGCGGTAGCGTCGCAGCCGCCTCATTGACGACCTCATAGAAATCATGTCCCACCGCATAGAAATGCAGGACGTAGAGGATGTTTTTGAACTCAATCGGCGAGTCGGAAATTTCCTGCCACTTCATTCCAGCCGATTGCCGTGGTGACGACCAAGCTGGCGTTCCGACCAGCACGACTGCCTCAGGAAAGTGCTTGCGAATAACGGGAATCACTTCGTCAGCATAAGCTCTGATCTCTGCCCATGTAACTTCATGCCCTTCGATTTCTTTGTAGCCGGATCGGCTGGGCTCGTTGGCAATCTCATACAAAATGTTGGGCACGCCCGCATACCGTTTTGCCATTTTGTCAAAAAAGACTTTGGCATCTATAGAACGGTGATCGCTCGCACGGTTTTACTTTCAACTTTCAATGAGTGTTTCGCGCCCCTAAATTTACAACGACGGGTGATTGCAAATATGGCAAAGTCAAAAGCACGGCATCGAAAAGCATGAAAAAACTGGGGCTTGCGACAAGATTCGGAAGCTTGCCTTGGCAAACAAAAAAGCCCCGTGGAAACCACGAGGCTTTTAGTATTTTCAAGCTGAAAACGGATCAGCCTATCGGCGGCGACGAGTCACCATGCCAAGTGCACCAAGGCCGAGAAGTGCGATGCTTCCTGGCTCTGGAACAGCACTAGGTTCGACGATCGAGACTGACTGAATTTCAATATTCAGCCGATCCGGTGAACCAAAGCTGCTTTGGACTTGCCACTGACGCAAACCGTAGTCAACCGTCCCATCGCCGGCGCCAAAACCGAAGGATGCAGCACTGAATTGTTCAGTTCCTGGAGTGATGGCAAGAAGTTGCTCGACGAAACCACCACCAACAGGAGTTCCACCCGAAGTCACGATACCAAACTGGTAATCCTGAGCTGTGGATGCAGAGTCCTGATCGCTCAAAACGAAGTTGAAACTACCTGCAGTATTGTCATCCAAAACGCGATAGACGATACGAAACAATGCGGTGTTAGCATCGATGTCCGCGACGGGAGCGACATCGCGACCCAGACCGCCGAACAAACCGTTAGCACCATCAGCATCCGAAGGTGCGTCAACGATCAACGAGCTACCAGTGTCGGTAACGATGATGTCGTTGTATCTAAATCCGGCCGGAGCCGAGCCGAAGAAATCATCGCCTCCTGGCCCGTCATACAGCGCCACGTCGCCAGACGCTTGGCCGAAGGTGCATGCCGCAATGAAAACTGCGGCAACGAACGTTGAATAGATCTTTCTCATAGTAGTCTCTTTCGTTGTTTGGAAGGGTCAAAAAATACAACTTGGAAATACAGCAGTACTTGGAAATACAGCAGTACAAGGGCTACAGCTCTGAAAACGATTACATCTTGGAAAATGGTTTCAAACGTTTGCGGCCCGATAAACCGCCCTCGTCTCACTCTCTCCGTGAAAACGTTTACATCTCCACTAAATATTAAATTTTAACCGCAACAGTTCGTCAAGCCCCAGAATATCTAAATTCCCACTTTATGGCTGATTCGCTGAAATTAAAGCCATTTTTGTGTCTGATTCTGACCCATAAGCAGTGAGAGGAATGCCCTCACAAGGGGTATCGGACCAGAATTGCACTGCCGTGATGGTCAATGATCGTTCCCGGACAATTGGTCGAGACTTATTATTCGAACGATGATGCGACACGTCGCAATTGGATGAATAACGTGGGTTCCACGGAAACGAAAACACCCCGCCACGTATTAGTCTTGTCGCTTTTGGGTGGAGGCGACATCTCTCAAATTGGACGCAAAAATTTGCGAAACGCTGCGGCCTTGGGCCAATGACTTGGTCGCAAGGAAGGGTGAAGAGACCTGCCAAAAGCACCAAGTTGGCCACTGATACCTTTTAGCGCCTTTTAAATCTTTAAAGCAAAGCCAAGATTTCCGCATTGACGAAAAATGATTGGGGATCGAGATTCCTGATTGACCCACCGAGCCACGAAAGCATCAACGATGTCGAAACAGCAAATTCCGGAGGATGATCCCCGAGTTCAAATGGCGGCCGAGCGTACCATTCTCGCTTGGATACGCACGGGGCTGGCACTGATGGCGTTCGGTTTTGTGATCGCGCGTTTCGCATTGGTGCTGCACAGCCTAGGGGTGGAGACGAGTCCGCTGCTGGTGATCAAATCAACCCTCATTGGCGTGCTGCTAGTCTGCCTTGGCGTGGCGACCACGGCGGCGGCACCGAGTCACTATCGAAAGTACTTTCAACGGATCAAGGACTCACCCAATCGATTCGCGGCTTCCTCGATTGCCACCTTTGTTGCCTATGGTTCGGCGGCGATGGGCGTTGCTCTGGTTATCTATTTGTTGATCGTTGACCTGTCGACCTGGTCCCAGCTTTTTTCTACTTCTGCAAACTGACGCCGTGATGCCCCGAGCCAATGAAACGTTCTGGAACGCCTATTTCCATGGGGCCTTGGTGCGAACACGTGGCTCTTCAATTGGCGTTTCACGACCCTTTTAGGCGCAAGCTTGTCTTCGCGTCCTAGCCGGCGTTTTTAGTCACCATGTTGCCCGCGTGCCGCCGCTGTTTTCTAGCTGTCGCCGTTGGCCGTCTCGGCTTTGGGGGCTCGCCCCATCCACATCGGCGTGAAAATGAACCACAAAACGGTTCCCGCTAGAGCCAGCCACTTCATTGTGACGTGGTCAACCATTGAATAAAAGAACAACACACAAGGAACCGTGGTAACGGCGAGTGCAACAAGAGACAGCAGTTTGTTTGTCATGCTTCGTTCTCCAATGAAGGTCCCTGAGTCACTTTACTCAGCAGCAGATACATAACACCACAGGCCAACCAGCATGGAATCACGGCATAGGCAGCAAACAGGTTATGCCAGTAAATCAAATACAATCCGACCGCGACGGGCAGCAGCCAAGCGACCAATACTGCGACGTTAAAGCCGGATCCGGTGCGTTGAGCGTGCTCATCCTGCAGGCCAAATTTCTTCATCAAGTAGTAGTCGACCACAATCACGGCACCCATTGGGCCCAGCACGGTTCCGTAGGTCCCGACGAATCCGAGCAGCTGAGCTGATAGATTCGGGAACGCTCCGGCGATCGTGGCGACCGCTCCGGCGACAAGCGTCATGACCATTCGTGAGCTATTCGGGAAAATGCCTTGGAACGCGAGTCCCGCACGGTAAATGGTTGGGTTGGCGGTCGTCCAGCCGGCGATGACGACACAGATGATACCGGTCCAGCCTAAAGCACCCCAAGCAAGAGCGCCGGGATTGGCGGTGTGGTCCTGAGAAAGTTTGATCTGAGCTGCCAGCAATAACGCCGCGGCGATCCACGCCATGTAATGGCCCAAGAACATGCCGATGGAAGGTGCCCAGCCGGCGTTGCTGCTACGTGCGAAACGGAAGATCGACAGGTCGGCCATGCCGAAGTGCATTGCTCCGTTGCACAGCCAAGCAAACACGACGCTCTGCCAGAAACCAAAGTGTTGCGGGCCTTCTTTGGAGTGTACGAATTCAATCGCTTGGTCCCACCATTTTCCTTCTGAGATTGTGCCCCAGTCAGTCGCTCCGATTTGAGCCAGTGAAACGATTCCACAGGCTGCGAAAATCCCAATCATCCATGGCGCGGCGATGTTCGCAAAGCGTGCTACGGTGGTGTATCCAGCGGACGCGATGATGGCAATCACAACCCCGACCAGAACGACCAACCAAGTGAACGAGGGTGCTCCCAGTCCGAAAGTCTCCTCGGGAACCGCGTAGTTGATCCCAAACGGAATGCCAACCGCACTAGCCGAGACGGTGATCATCGCTCCAGCAAGGAAGCAGAACAGCACGCCGTTTACGGCATTGTAAAACTTGACCAGTCCGCCCCCGGCGATCCGCTCAAGCTGATAGTACAGCGTCATGCGTTTGGCGACTGCGATCGGAGTGACCAAAAACCGCCAGGTCAGAACTGCGAGAATGTTTCCCAGCAGCAAGCCGAGTATCAGGTCTTGCA
>CAZLFF010000049.1:9723-20295 GCA_964558755.1 uncultured Pirellulaceae bacterium | reverse complement strand
TCTTGCAGGCTCGCTCCAGCCGCCAAGAACAGCGGACCGATCATGAACTCGGTACCGGCCGCGTGTTCTCCCGCGTACATTCCCCAGAATTTTCCGGAGCCCAACAACGCGTTATCGGGAACCGGTTCCCGCTCAAACTCACCCTTGGCGTTCGAATCGGATTCTGACATTCTGGTTTCTAATTGGAGTGGTGGTTGAATTCGGGGTCGCGGACGGAATCAGAACCCCTTCCGCAGATGACGATTTCTAAATTGTCTCTAATTGATTTGATCTCTTCAACTGCACGGAATCCTCGTATTGCTTGACTTTGGTCAGCCAGTCGATGCCAACAGGTACATCAGATTGAAGACAATACTGATCCCAAACAGCGGCAAAGGGCATCGATTTGAGTTCCTCAAACAATGCCAGTCGGCTTGTCAAATCGCCCTCGAGCTCGAGCTGCCGAAGTTTTTCCGTCGGTTCCAGCAAAGCCATGAGCATGGCTTTCAAAACATTACGTGTGCCGATCACCCAAGCGGCAACTCGGTTGATGCTGGCGTCGAAAAAGTCGAGGCCCAAGCAAACTCGATCCAGATAATTTCCACGTACAATCTCTTGAGCGATCGCCTGTAGCTCATCTGAGAGAGTGACGACGTGATCGCTGTCCCAGCGAACGCCCCGGCTGACGTGCAGCAAAATCTGCGGCATGTACATCAGCACGGACGAAATTTTGTCGGAGATCACTTCTGTTGGGTGGAAGTGCCCCGCGTCAAGGCAAAGCATCTTGTTGCGAGAAATGGCGTACCCCAAGTAAAACTCGTGCGACCCTACCACGTAGCTTTCGGATCCGATCCCGAATAGTTTGCATTCAACCGCATCTTGGTTCAGCTTCGGGTCGACCGATTCGGCAAAAATCTTGTCTAGTGAATCTGCAAGCCTTTGTCGGGGTGCAGTTCGATCCGCTGGCAGGTCTTTGTAGCCATCGGGAACCCAGAAATTGTTAACACAGGTGCTTCCGAGAGCTTCGCCCATGGCTGCGCCAATGTGTCGGCATGCAATTCCATGCTCGATCCAGAATTGCCGTATTCCGACGTCGGAATGAGCCAACGTAAATCCATCTGCGGCGTTGTCGTGTGAGAAAAACGACGGGTTGAAATCGAGCCCCACCGATTGCTCTTGGGCCCAGTCGATCCAGCTTTGAAAATGAGATGCGTCAATCTCGTTGCGATCGACGGGTCCAACAAAATCACCATAGATCGCGTGCAAATTCAGGCGGTGCTGTCCCGGAATCATCGAGTACGCGGTCTCGACGTCGGCCCGCAGTTCATCGATCGAACGCGCCCGTCCTGGGTGATTGCCGGTGACCGCGAGCCCATTGCCCAGAGCCCCTTCTCGGTTTTCAAAGCCGTTTACGTCATCGCCCTGCCAGCAATGCATTGAAACCTTAAGGGTCTTTAACCGCTTTAGGGCTTCGTCAACATCGACGCCCAGAGCCGCAAAACGGTCTTTCGCAATCGCGTAAGCGCATTCAATCTTCGATGAAGAGGGCGTTCCGTTGTTCGTGGTCGCCATAGCTAATTTCTTTCGTTTGAGCCGGGGGATTTTGGCAATTTTATCAGCGATCAATGCCGCGGAGGACCCTGAATCGTTGCTATTTTGCGACAGGATTGTGTTGAGGGTTCCCGGATAAGTAATCTTCGCTGACCGTGATCAATCAAACAGGCGGAGACGCTTGTTCTGAGCGACCACGTCCATTTGAGCTGGAAGTTTTGCCGTCCCGAAACTCACCCGGAGTCAGATTGACCTCCCGGCGAAAAACTTTGCACAGGTTGGAGACGGAGGTGAAGCCAGCGGAATGAGCAACGTGCTTGATCGGGACGTTCGTCTCGACCAAAAGTCGCTTAGCGCGATGGATTCGGCAGGCAACTAGTTCTTGAAGCACCGTTCGGTCCGAGTGCTCGCGGAAGTGCCGCTCGAGCGTGCGACGGGTGACCCCAACTTTCTTTGCAATAATATCCACGGTGACTCGCTGGTGACTGTGGTTCCAGATAATCTGCCGGGCTTCATCAACAATTCGGTCATTGCTGGAGACAAAAACCGGTTGTTCGGAATCGACGATTGCGTGACGCTCAAGCGTAGTCGCAATGACACCCATCGCGCGGGAGGTCATTAGCGTTGCGCTATGTTCGGGGCGGTTCCTGACAACGTCTATCACTCGTTGGTACTGGTACAGCGCTTCCTCAGGTTGACGCAGAACAGCTAGAGGAGTCGCTTCGCGAAAAATACCGCGCTCATGCCAGCGGAACATTAGTTCACCGCCGAAAGAGATCCAATACTCGGTCCACCCAGTCGATGGGTCTGGGCGGTAGCGATGCCAGACGTCTGGGAAAAGCTGAATGACGGTTCCAGCTTTTACCGGCTGCAGCCCGGTCGCTTTTGACTCGAATTCACCCTGCCCCTCAGCAATAAATACAAACTGAAACTCTGGCAGAACACGACCGGTGCGCCACTTGAAATCGTATAACTCAGGGTGCAGCTGGTGGGGGTAACTAGAATTCGGAGGGACAACGGCTGTTCCCGCACCCGTCACGTAAAGCCCCAGCCGCGTGACAATTTCCGGGACAGGCATGTAGCCGTAGGTTTGAGTGTCCGTTGCCGTCATCGAATACGTCTTGCCAATGGTTGGGGAGAGTGGTCAAAACTGTTGCGGTTGTCGCTCCGATATCCTGTCGCTAACGATTTTTCCCTGATTCGCATGACTCGAGGAAATCGCGATTTACCTAATTGCGAAGCACGCAACGTAAGGCAAATCGCACCAATTCCACAGCGATTCAGGTGTCACTTATCGTAAAAAGGCTTCGTGCAGGCCACCGTCAAGGTTGATGATCTGCCCGGTGGTTTTGCTGGATCGATCCGATGACAGGAAGTAAATGGCTTCCGCTTGATCAGCCGGAGTAATTGGCTGTCGGGTCAACGTCCGCTGAGCGTAGAACTCGGCCAGCTTATTTCGCAAATCGTCGTCTGATTCTGAGTCGTCGAATTCGATTTCATACTTTGTCAAAGATGCGATCACACGATCTCGAGGGAACATGGTGCTACCGGCGACTACGGTCGCTGGAGCAACAGCGTTCACACGGACTAGCGGTGCCATCTCGATTGCCAATTCTCTGACAAGGTGATTCGCTGCTGCTTTCGATGTGTCGTAAGCAACGGAGCCCTTCTTTCCAACAACGCCGTTGACGCTGGTGGTCAATACGACGGAGGCATTCAAGGCTTGCTTGGCAAGGACGTCCCGTAGTTCATCGACCACGTGGAAGCTGCCAAGCACATTGACGTCAAAAGTAAATTTCCACTTGTCATCGCTGAGAGAACCATCTCGCTCAGGAGCAACGAACACACCGGCCGTGACGATGACTTTGTCCAAGCCTCCGTATGCGAGCAGGGTCTGTTTAATGAGTTCGCGAATCGAGTCGCGATTGGTAATGTCGACCGAGAGACCGATCGCAGGGCCGCATCCTGAAATGCCGGTGCCTGCTACACCAATCCCTTGACCGTAAATCGATGTTAACTCCTTGGCGGTTTCCTCAGCTGCATCAGCCGACAGATCAGCACATACAACGTGAGCCCCTTCTTTGGCGACACGGAATGCAGTTTCTTTTCCAATTCCGTTTCCAGCTCCGATTACGAGCACGATGTCTCGTGACATCTCTTTTTCCGGTGGCTTTCGTTTTAGCTTTGCTTCTTCCAGCAACCAGTACTCGATGTCGAAAGCTTCTTGCTTTGGTAGTGCGATGTAGTTGCCAATGGCTTCTGAGCCACGCATGACTTCGACCGCACACGTGTAGAATTCCGCTGAAACTCGAGACTCACTTTTGTCCTTTCCCCTCGCAATCATCCCGACGCCCGGAATGAGGATCACCGTTCGGTTAGGGTCTCGCATCGCGGGCGAGTTGTCGTGGCGGTGGTTCTTGTAATAGCTGATGTAGTCCTCGCGGTACTCATCAAGACCTTTCTCCAAGAGTGCCTGAAGCGACTGCAAGCCAGTTGGGTCATCTTCGGAGACAGCCGTTGAATCCCAGTCAACATACAGTGGCTTAATCTTTGTTCGCAGGAAGTGGTCGGGGCAGCTGGTACCTAGTTCCGCCAGTCGCTCTGCGTCATTTGAGTTGACGAACCGCATGATCGAATCACGGGTCTCAACGGTCCCGACAAATTTGTTCTGTTGCGAAACCTTGCCTCGCAACCATGGCAGAAGCTCGCCCAGCAACTGGTCGCGTTTATCGTCTGGCAGGCTTTGATGCTTTTGGCCACCGAATGTCTGCTCACCTTTGTCTTTCGATTCGATGTACTCAGCGGCTTTTTCGATCAACGACAGCGTAAGTTCGTAACATTCCTTGTCGTCGTCCGCCCAGTTAATCAAGCCGTGCTGGCTCATCACGAGCCCCTTAAGCGCCGGATTAGCCTCTGCCTCGCGCTTCATCATTAGGCCTAATTCGAAACCCGGTCGAAGCCACGGAACCCAGCCGATCTCTCCACCGAAAATTTCTTCGGTCAATGCTTTGCTGTTGTCACACGCTGCAATCGAGATCACGCTGTTCGGATGCATGTGGTCCACGTGACGAGCGGGCAGGAATCCATGCAGAGGCGTGTCGATCGAGCTGGCTCGCGGATTCAGGTTGAATGTGCAGTGCGGAAACTGCCCAACCATGTTGTCCTCGGCGGGGGTCTTCGGACCGTTGTCCGGAGTGTTCTCGTACACTGGGATCAGCCCCAGCAGCTTGTCCTGATAGAGCGATGCAAAGTTCTCAAGCTTCGACGTGCGGAGGTCGCCGCCAGAGCCTTTCACCCACAACACATCGACTTCTTTACCAGTCAGCGGATCGACTTCAAACACTTTTGACGAAGTGTTGCCACCGCCTGTGTTGGTAATCCGCTGGTCAGCACCAAGGCAATTGGAGCGGTAAATTAGCCGCTCAGCCGGTGATAGCCCCGCAGCGGCCTTGTCGTCCCAATGTCGTGTCACATGCTTGAGTTCAGTCAGCGTGGTCGTCATCACTAAATCCTGTCCGAGTTTTGGGTGCTATCAGTGGCCGGTTCGCGAGAATCGGGAGCCAGCGTGGCTAAATTCACTGCCAGTACTAATGATTCTGGCCTCAGAATAACAAATAAAGCGGCAAGCCAAGCCCTTTTTTGATTGTCGATTTGCGACACTCCGAGCACGGGAGTGACTACTTGTCTGTTACCAGATGATTGCCAAAGCCCGAGGTCTTTTCGCAGTTGACTTGCTCCATTACCTGCTGAAGTTGCCGCTTGAGTATCGAAATTGTGTGATCGCCACCCTGGCTGCCAAGTGCCGCAACACCGTACATGAACGCACGACCCATAAACGTAAACTGCGCGCCGCGAGCCATTGTCCGCGCGATATCAGGTCCTGACCTGATTCCGCTG
Organism: uncultured Pirellulaceae bacterium; assembly: GCA_964558755.1. Taxonomy (GTDB): domain Bacteria; phylum Planctomycetota; class Planctomycetia; order Pirellulales; family Pirellulaceae; genus Mariniblastus. The sequence continues at coordinate 14,868 of CAZLFF010000049.1, read as the reverse complement.
TCCATCATGACGGTCGTTTTGTCACCGAACTTTTCGGCAATTGTTTTCAGCGAGCAAATCGAAGACTGCCCGGCATCCAGTTGTCGCCCGCCGTGGTTGGACACGATCATCCCATCGACACCGCAGCGAATGGCTCGTTCGGCATCCACCTCGCTGGCAACACCTTTCAAGACTAGTTTTCCAGGCCACATGTCCCGGATGGGTTTGATTTTCTCCTCGTTCAATCTTCCAGAAAAAGTTTCGTCCATGAACTTGCCGAGCTGCTTCAGATTGAGATTCTTCGGCATGTATGGTTTAAGGGTTTCAAAAGCCGGCTGGCCATGGAGCAGAGTCCGAATCGCCCAATTGGGTTTGCCCATGATCTGCAAAATGTTGGCAAGCGTCATCTTGGGGGGCATCGCCAAGCCGTTGCGAATGTCGCGTGGACGGTAACCAAATGTCGGCACGTCACAGAGAATGACCAGCACAGGGCAACCGGCGTCTTTCGCGCGGTTGATGATGCTGTCTCGAACCCGGTCTTCTGCGGGATGGTAAAGCTGGAACCATGCTTTGCCTTCGGTGATTTTCGATACGGTTTCGATATCGCTGGTCGAAACGGTGCTCAAAACAAACGGGACATTGTGTTTGAAAGCCGCCTTCGCCAATATTTCCGGCGCGCCGGGCCACATTAAGCCCTGCAAGCCTACCGGTGCAATTCCAAACGGAGCGTCATAGACGTGGCCGAATAGCTCGGTCTTCATGTCCGAGCCATTGTGCTGCGTTAGGTAGTCGGGAACCAGTTCGACGTCACGAATGTCGGACGTGTTTCTGACAATATTGACGTCTTCGTTGCAGCCCCCGTCCAAGTACTCGAATGCAAATCTTGGAATGCGCTTTTTCGCACGGCTGCGAAGATCGTCAACGGAAGGGTAGCGTGAGTCGATGGATAGGTTCATGCTTGTTTTGGTTCAACAAAAGTGACGCGTTGGTTTAGATGCGGTGCAAGAAACTCATGATTGGCAGGTCTGAGTTTTGCAGATTGATTCGAATCGAGGCAGCGAATCCGGCAACGGGTTGTTTTGCAGAGGCTCGAAGTGGGCCATGTCGGTCGAATGAGCAACGACTTCCCTGATGTCTGCCAGCGAGCCCAGTTCTCCAGCTGCCTTGCACTGGATCAGAATATTCCCCAGAACCGTTGCCTCCACAGGTCCAGCAACAACCGATTTCTCGGAAGCGTCAGCAATTAGCTGATTGAGCAGGTTGTTCTGGCTGCCACCGCCCACCACGTGAATGACATCGATGGTACGCCCCGACAAGTTCTGAATCTCCGCTAAGACCTGTCTATATCGCAGGGCTAGGCTTTCCAGAATGCTGCGGATCAAGCTCCCTTCGTCACTAGGTAATGCCTGCCCCGTTCGTTGAAAGAAGTCCAACACAGCCTGTTCCATGTCAGTAGGGTTCAGGAAGGACGGATCGTCCGGATCAATGTAAACGCCGGGCGACGGTGACGCCTGGGCCATCGCAGCCAGCTCTTCGTAGGACTTTTCAAACCCACGTCGCAAAAATGCCTCCCGAGTTCGCTGCACGATCCAGAGCCCCATCACGTTCTTAAGCAAACGCCAGGTTCCATCGGCGCCGCCTTCGTTGGTAACGTTCGCCGCCAGTGCATCTGCCGAAAGAATAGGCTGATCGGTTTCGATGCCGACCAACGACCATGTCCCCGAGCTGATGTAGGCCCAGTTCAGGCTTTTCATCGAGGTCACCGGAATCGCCACGACTGCCGAGCCCGTATCGTGAGTCGCCGGAGCCACCACCGAAATCGCTCCCAGTCCCGTTTTGGCTGACACAGAATCTCGCAACGTTCCCAAGTTCGTTCCTGGCTCGACCGTTTCCGGGAGCATGTCGGTTGGGATCTGCAGGTCGGTCAACATCGGCTTGGCCCAATCGCGACTGGTCGGGTCAAAGCACTGCGTTGTCGTCGCGTTGGTGAATTCGACGGACTTTGTTCCGCTGAGGCACCAGTGGAAGTAATCCGGGATCATCAGGAAATGTTTGGCTCGATCCAGAATCTCTCCCGCTCGGCGATGCGCGGCGAGCTGGTAGAGCGTATTAATTTCCATGAACTGGATGCCGGTTTGAGAGAAGATCTCCTGCTTGCCGATCTTGTCCGTGACCGCTTTGAGCATCCCCGCATTTCGGCTATCCCGGTAGTGCCAGGGAAGCTCCAGCATCTCTTCGTTTGCATCTAGCAGCACGTAGTCAACACCCCACGTGTCGACGCCCACGCTGGTGATTGACTTGTTTGACGCTGCAGCGACTGACAGTCCGTGGAGAATTTCCTCAAAGAAGCCGGTTACGTTCCAGCGTAGCGAGTCCTCGAAATGCATCCCGCCTGTTTTAAAACGGTGTTTCTCCTCGAGTTGAATCTTCTGGCCGTCGAAGGAGCCAACGATTACGCGACCACTTTCACCGCCAAGGTCGACTCCGATATATGCGTTGGTGTTCATTGGGTCGACTACTTCGCTTCCTTCTTTAATTCACGAAACCGATTTCTCATTTCAGCAAGCTGCTCCGCGTATTCCGGATTTTCCACCAAGTCATTTTCCTCGTGCGGGTCAGCTTTGATGTCGAACAATTGTTCTCGGTCAAAATCGGGCCAATAAAAGTATTTGAAATCCTTTCGCACCAGCGCCTCGGAGGCCGGGATAAAGTCCACACTCTTGAACATCGGATGCTCGTAGAAGAACTCGTCTCGCCATTCCGGAACAGCAGCACTTTCTGATTCGTTGGCACAATACAGCTCGCTGATGTCCCTGCCCTGCATCGAACCCGGAGCATCGAAACCGGCGGCAGCGAGAATCGTCGGTGCCAGATCGATGCTGAGCGTGTACTGATCGTTGGTTGTCCCGGCTCTGTCTTTTGACATCCGCGGGTCTCGAATAATCAGGGGAACTCGGATGCTCTCTTGGTGAGGGTACCACTTGTCAGCCAAACCGTGCTCGGCGTGGTAATAACCATTGTCGGTCGTGAAAATAACCAGCGTATTGTCCAAGATCCCTTGGTTTTTAAGTTCTTTCAGGATTCGGCCGCATGTCGTGTCCACTTCGGTCGCCAGGCGATAGTAATTCTTCATCATCGTCTGGAATTTTTCCGGCGTGTCGAAACGCCAATGCCAGCGGTTGCGACCTTCGTTTTTCTCATTCGCAACAAACTCAGGCAGCCGTCGAAACGATTCTTCCGTCGCATTGACGGGAACCGGGATCTCGGTGTCCGCGTAGAGTTCCATGCTCTCAGGCTGAGGCAAAAACTGAAGCGGGTTCTTGTCTTCCGCGTGAGTCGCAAAGAATGCAAGAGTTAGGCAAAAGGGTTTGTCCTTCGGACGATCACGCAAAAACTCAAGCGAGTCGTTCTCGTTCTTCTGCGTGACGTGAATCTTCGACCCATCTGGATTCTCGATCCAGTGCGTCCCCGAGTACTCTCGACCAAAGTCAAAGTTCTTTTGCGGGAACTTTCCATTGTGCCACTTGCCGATGTGACCGACGTAGTAACCGTTGTCTCTCAGGATTCCAGGGTAAGTTTGATCCCAGGGAGTTTTCCATGCTCCAAATTTGTTGTTACCGTGACGGGACATGTACTGGCCGGTAAACAACGTCGCGCGGCTGACGCCACAAATTGATGTTGTTACGCAGTTCTCGGTGAACCGGACACCCTGACGAGCTAATCCGTCCAGAACCGGAGTCTGCACAATCGGATTCCCCGCAATTCCAAGCGTGTCGTGACGCCAATCATCCGCATACAAAACCAGAATGTTCAGCGGTTGATCGTTCTCCCCGCGTGTCTGACCGGGGAACAGCAATGAAGCAAACGCCAACAAAAAAGTGAATCGATACAAGCTAGAGATCATCAATGACTTTCGTTACGTCCATTTTGACTACATTGTGACACGTGAATTTTCGCGAAAGATGACGCAAAAATCCCGCCAGAAGCCAAATTTTACCAATTGCCAATCCGGGTTTGCCATTTTATCGACTGTCGTTTTGCGACAATCAAGGAGCCCCGACGGACGGCAGGTTCGCCTAGGACAAAATCAGAAAGTCCTCTTCCGCAATCAATCGATCTTGTTGGGCGTAAGTATCGATCTGGTTTCTCTTCTCCTCGTCGTCCAACATTTGTGATTGGCCGGACAGCGGAAGACCCACAGGTGTCGCCAAGACACCGGAAGCCGGTGAGTCCGATCCCATCCCTGAACCATCGGGCACGACGGAAGCCCCCAAGTGCTCAATCAGAAGGCTTCCATCAATGAGAACATTAGTGGCACCGTCACCGTTGAAATCGCCCTGAGACCAAGTCAAATTTTGGGTGCCGCCAAGATTTTCGATCAACGCAGCACCGTCGCGGAGGACATCCACTTTACCATCAAGGTTCGCATCCCCTGGTAGGGCGACATAAACCTGTTCGTTGAGGTTGCTCAGCAAGTTCAGTCCGGAAGCAACGGAAGTGACAGCGTTTGAAGAGATTTCGATTTCATAAAAACCGGCTGGTAGAGGTGACGCCAAGGAATTCAAATCCCAGATTGCGATGTTCATCGCCGCGACGTAATCGAACTGCGCTCCCGAAAGGTCGACCAGGGTTCCGTCGTCTGTCAGGTTACGTACAGTCAAATCTGACGCGTTGATGGTGACCTCCTGATCGAACCTGACCTCGATCTCTTCCATTTGATCTGGTCGAACAAGCTGATCAGCAGCATCTGACGCGATGCTATCGCGATAAAGGTCCGCTGCTACGTAGCGCGGTGCGCTAGGGGTCCCGCCCGGCAGGCTACTTGAACGCCAGGTGGTCGGGTCAGAGTAGTCCCCCGACGTGTTCACCACGACAAGCGATGACCCGAAACCGTCAGGCTCCGTCGGCCAACCGGCCTCTTCTTCGGAGTTTCCATCTTGATAGGTGAAGGCCTGGATCACATCTGTGTTCGCAGCCAACAAAACTAAGTCCTCACCACCGTTGTTCAGCTGTCCTGAGTACTGGCCGACAACCCGTGGTTGCGAGCCATAGCGAAGCCAGAACGCCGGCTCGTTGGAGACGATGACGACTTGCTCTCCTGGTTGCAGAATGGTTGTCTCTGAAAAAGTGAAATCAATTCCCCCTCCAATCGATACGCCATTGAGG
>CAZLFF010000049.1:0-9713 GCA_964558755.1 uncultured Pirellulaceae bacterium | reverse complement strand
ATCGATTGCGGGCCGACGTTTTTCAGCTCTAGGAATTCGAAGTTATCCGGATCAGTGATCCCCTCGTTCGACTCACGTGGCGTCGGATCGGCAGGGTTGTAATGCAATTCCGATACTCGAAGGTTGTTTATGTTGGCGGGTTCTGCAAGCTTAAACAGACCTGAAACCAAACCAGACCAGTTTCCGCCCGATAAGGTCCGCATGTTAATTGGGGTCGCGTCACCGATTGGAACCGGACCGCTATAAATCTGAGCCGATGGTGACACGGCGCCGCCGGAATCGCGCGGGTCTGATCCGTCGGTCGTGAAATAGATGGTTGAACTGGGCTGATTGTTAATCAGATTTACGCTCGTGCCTGCAGCAACCTGGCCGGGTGTTGTTCCAAACGTGGGGGCAGCAAGGTTTGACGCAAGTCCGGCCGATTGCAGTTGGCCGACAAAAATGTCAGTCCGTTGTGGTAGGTAGGTATTGGTGATCCAGTCGAATTCATTTTGCCACTGGTTGTCGACCGTCAGCGGGGTTGAGGGGTGAACATCGCCCCACCGTGCCGACTCGGCCACCAATGCTGACTTGATCTGGTTGCCTAATTCTGCGTAACGAGGAATCGCAACCTCCGGTGACAACGCGCCACCATCCGACAGATGCAGCAAAGCGCGATCGATGAAAAGCTGGCGGAAATCAGAATTGACTCGCAGCCGGTCATACAGTTCGGCTGACGAGTTCGCGTCATCAACTCCGGTGCGGTTGTATCCCAGCTGGTTCATCGCAATTTCCGCATCCCACACGTAGAACCGAAATGGGCCGTCGGCGGCTCGATTCTTGGCAGCAACCCAGTTGTTGTGCGGCCAGTCATCGACTCCTGCATAAAAATTGACCAGCATGTAATCGACCAGATTTTGCACATCCAGTTTTTGCTTGACTGCCTCGTAGCCGGCCGTGGTGGTCAAATCCGTCGTTCGAACTAGGTTGATTAGCTCATTCCACGCATCTGCATTCCCGTCCTGCACGGTGCCTTGGCGATTGATGACATCCCAATCTTCAGAATCACCACCTAGATGGTCTGCAAAATAAGTCGCGTCTGGACGTTCGGTGATATCGTAGACACCCCAATACAGTCCATTGATGTACACGTTGGTCGGACGACTACGAATGGACAGGTTGCCCATTTCGGCAAAACTGTTCCGCACGAACGGGTCCTGAAAGAACTGGCCGCGAGTATGCAGCGCGGAACTCACTGCCAGCCACGAGACGTTGTAGTGGCTGCGAAAGACCAAGCCATCAAAACTCGTGATGCCCTCTTCGCCAAACAGAGGAAACTCCAAACGTCCCGGGCCATAATCATTGCGGAAGTACAGACGCAAGCCATGCTTGGGCGTTCGCCACGGTTGGCGGCTAACGCCCCCGTGAGCACGAATACCGGCGTTAACCTGAAACTGACTGTCGTCGGACGGGTCCCACCATTCAACCGAAGTTTCGCGTTCCCAATCTCTGCCGTTGCGAATTGAGTTGGCGTAGAAGCCGGTTTCGCTATCGAATGCATCGTCGATATCCATCGTCAGCGAAATGGTTGGCAGCGACGTTAAAGCATCGTCAAATCGCGAGTTGTTTGCGGCGTTGTACGTCCCATTGAACACATCATTGGGCCCGACGACATCCGAGTCGATTTCGTAATCTGCAACTGCCAGGAAAGGCGTCCCGCCGTTGTTGTATGTTCCCCAATCAGATGGATAACCGGCGGGGGCCGAGGATTGGTTGACGATGTCGGAGGGGAACAAGTAGGTATGCGTTATGGATGCGGAAGGGAAGAAGTCATCCTTAATGGCTACGGCTCGCAAAGTTGTGGTGCCCGCGACAGTAATCGGCCCACTGTAGAGCGTCCCTGTCGTTTCGTCTGGTTGGCTGCCGTTGGTCGTATAGTAGATGTTGGCGCCTGCGGTTTCCGTGGCCAGCGTGACATCAAATGTTGAATCATAAAATCCGCGCTGCACGCTGAAGGTTGGCTCGTTCGTAAACCCTTGGGCGTTGGCGCCGTTCGCCCGCCCCGGCGTGGGGTCTGCAAAATATCCGAACTCGAACGGCTGAATGATTCCGGATTGCACGGCGGTTAATTCTGGAATCAATAACAAATCGCTGCTGCCAGCACTTCGATTGAGCAGCTGAAAAGCGAGCACATTCGTCCCAACCGACAATTCTTCCAAGTGATCGTTCAAGTCGAAATCAACCGTTTCGGTGGCCTGATCGTCCGGCGTGCCCCCGGTTGCTGTGGAATTCCAAACAGGGGAACTAGGAGCGTTTGCAGAAGCAACCTGAACACCATTCAGATAGGCGACGAAACCATCGTCAAATTGCATCGCCAGCGATAGTTGGCTGATGTCGGCGACACTGTTCAGCTGGAACTCGAAACGAGCGTACGCGGAAGCCAGGCCGCTTGAGGTTGGTGTCAGCGGAGCATTGATTAACGCGGCGTAGTTGTTCGCACTGGTCGGAGCGGCCTCGTACCCAACGCCAGCCGTCACGCTCGGGCCGCCTTGCCAGCTGCTGTCGTCGAATGAAACATCGGTCCAAGTGTTTCCCAGCGAACCGTCGGTGGGGACGAGTGTCCGCACCAAAGTGGAGTCGTCAACCAGCACCGTTGTCGCTCCTGCGGCGGCAAGACCATACGAGACGTCTTCCAACTGCTGCGGATATTCTGGCGTGTACTCAAAAGCGATGGTCGAACTATCGGCCTCGACGAGCGCCAAGTACTCGCCGCCAGAACTGAGTTTAAAATTTGCGTGTAGTTCCGCTCCGGCCAAGGCTCGATCTTTTCCGGAAGCAAACACCAGCAGCGACTGATCTGGATCCAATGATGTTGCAGGGAATGACCATTTGGCCAAGTCCTGCGAGTCGTCGGTTAACGACCAGCCGCCAAGATCTAGGGCTGTGTCACCAGCGTTGTAAACTTCAATCCAATCCGACGAATCACCGTCTTCGTCCAGAATGGTTCCGCCATTGGATGCCATGAACTCGGAGATCACCGGCACGGCAGCCAACAATTGCCGTGGCTCTAGTTTTTGAAATTGGAGTGACGAACCGTCCACCGTTTTGCGACGTGGTTGCCGTGTCGATCCGGATTTGAACAGCGAGCGGCCAAGTGTGATTAGCGTGCGGGAAAGTTCGTTAGCCATGGCGGGGACTCTGGGGCCGAAGGAGTGCGGAAAAGTGCTTCTCTATGATAGCCGCTTGTTCCTAAACATAAACAGCAGAACTTTCGCCAGCCGCCTTACGTTGCTCCAAAACTTTCGTCGTCGGGGTAGGTCATAACGCGCAGACCCTTATCGTTCAGAACCCGCGGGCTGGAATTTGAAGAGGTGCCGAACCGAAGTCCGCGGTTCACACTGTCTGGTCCCGCACTATTTTGGCAACGAGTTCGACACCCTGTTGCTTGCACGCCGGTTGAACGGCGGCATTTAAAGAGTATTGGTTCGGAAAGCGACTGAATCGTTGCGGCCGATTATTAAGGCCCATTAATTGACTGGATCCTGCAAACCGAAATAGAGAAGAAAGCCTGGCACCGGCAATGAAGTCACCGCGTAAGCAATTTGTTGTTGTAATGTTCGGTTGATCGGGATTCCGAAACCGCTGTCTTGTTATTACTCGACCAAAAAAAACGCGGTCGAGACGAGCATGTTGCAACTCGTCTCGCCGCGTTGATTGTTATTGCAGCAATCGTTCCGATTCAGATCAGAACGAAGCACTTACTTGCGTCGGCGAACCAGACCGCACATTCCAGCCAAGCCCAGCAAAGCCAATGACGATGGCTCTGGAATGGCCGCAGCAGGAATGAAATCTCCGCTGACAGCGGCGTTGTCCAAGAACAAGTGATGACCGCCACCTGAACCAGTACCTTCGGCGAAAGCAATCTGAATGATCGCTTGCTGACCTGTTGCCAGAGTACCAAAGCCACCAGCACCAATCGTAGCGAAGTCGCTTAGGTTGATATCATCATGCTGGTCATGAGTCAAAGGATCTGTATCGTCGGTCAACAATGGTCCCTGACCACCACCATTCAAACGAGTGATCGCGTTGGTGCTGTTGTCGTTTGCCTGTAAGCCCGACGTAAAGAGGTTACCAACAGGAATGTCACTGCCTGCCAACACGTTGACAGACCATGTTCGTGCGACGTTAGGACGGAACGCAATCGCATCAAAGTGAACGTCGTTCAACTGAAGCGAGTCAGCACTGTTGTTGACAATTGTAAATGTCAAGTCACCGCTTACTGCACCGTTGAAAAGCGAAACGTTACTCTGGCTGGTGTTGGTAACTGCAGAGGCAGCCGGCCCAGAAAAGGTACCCCAAGTCGTGTCTTTACTCGATCCACGACCTGCGTTACCGCCACCTTCACCGCTACCAAAGGTGGTAAGCGCTGCAGTCGCAGTCACGTCGGATGCAATTACCGCGACGGTTGGTGCGGCGGTGTCATCCCAAGTATCGATTCCCGCGATGACGATATCTGCTTTCGCAGACAGTGGCATCGCGAGCGCCGCGAATGCGGCAAACAAAATTAGCTTCTTCATGGTTAGTCTCTTTCTCCCTTAGGGTGATTTAACACGAGGTGTCAGTAATCGGGTCAAGTGTTTCGAAACAAATACGTTGCATAGAGGGCTCCACCGGAACACTCAGCCCGGCCGGCCAGCTCGACATATTATGATCAGATTAAGCTTAATTACGGGCGACCTAAATAGTGTCGTTTTGCGACATTATCTTCCTTTATCAGCCTCTCCGGGGTCTCAAAAAGCACAAAAGGCTGGCTTCGGGCCTGATCTAAGGCGTTTCCAGCACATATTTGTTTAACAATTTGGCGATGAAACGACAATCTCAACTGGCCTCGGACGCGGGTTAGGCAAGCGAAATTCAACCGACGCTCTGGTCAGACAGACTTCGGTGATGGAAAGTTGAGGAATCAAAACGCCTTCGTTTCGGTCAATTTTTCCAAACGCCCACCGTTCCATCGAAAACGTCTTTCATCCGCTGGGCTGCTCGAACGACCGTCGTGCTAAGTATTGAACGTCGAGCCCTCCAAGGGAAGGGTAATCCGTCAATCGTCATGTTCGAATGGAATACTCTTCGTTGTTTTTTCGATGGCGAAGATGCTGGTTTTTCCAGCTCTACGGGCGGCCGCAGTGTTTGCCGACTTGGTTTCATCCGGACCTAAACCGATGTTCGTGGAACGGGTTTTGTTGGAACGGTCGCGGCACGGTGGACTATTGGTCAAACCCTCATACGCCCAACCGCAATTCGCAGACCAACGGACTTCCGAATACTTGCCCAACTCGATTAGGGGATAACCTGCGTTGATCAGACAATCGCTTGCGAACTTGACGCGGGCGCTCTTTCAAAACGTCCATAGGGACTACCGCCATTTCCAAGCTGGAAGCAAATTGTCCGGGGGGGCATCAGTGCCCACGAAAGCCTCCTTTGGAATCGCAGGGGGGCTTCTTTCCCAATGGTCACGTATACCTAAATATGACTTGCCGAGCTTTCACTGTACGGGCCGCAGGCGTCGTGCTAATGGTCAGAAACTTGCCTGCGAGCGGCAGAAGGACTGATGCAGTCGTGATCCACTTTACCGGAGAGAATATGCGGGAGTGATTCATGTTCGCTAACGCACAGGACTGAAGATTCCGACGCCGGAGCCCACATTATACAATGCCCTTACGTGTTCTTTGGCGACCGAAATTCGTTCGCTCTACCGGTCTCTCTCAACTGCTGATTGATTCTTGGAGGGCATCGAGCTGACCGTCCAGTTCACTGTGCATCGAAGGACATCGAGTTGATTTCTCGGACGTCCAGTGGATTCTTCTGTGTTGTACCAAACACACTAACGATCAGCCGGGAATCAAACCAAGGTCCCGATGCACCGTCTGGGACCATCAACTCCGTTCTTCACTTCTCGCTGGTTGTACTTATCGCAGGATTTCGTTGTGGCAGGAAGTGACACAGTCGTCCGCCATGAGAGAACTTCGGACTCAAAAGCGGTAACGCTTGGCCGCACGTCAAAAGGCGAACACAACCGCTCACGGATCAAACCTTGAGCAATCGAATTTCAAACCTGAAAGCCCGCCCCCCCCTTGCAGGTGCAAGATCTAAAAACCGCTCCGGCCTTAGCCCTGAAAAGGTTGAGCGATGTTCGTCCGGGCACACCGATCTCAATCGATCAGAGATCTTCTCAGGATGACGAAACCAGTATGCGGTATCGACTGCGGTCAGACGCGACGCAGATGAAACGCCGGAGGAGCAGACTTCGTCAGCCGAGGGCAAGAGAATGGGCGAAGCCGATTCGTGATTGATTTGCGGAGAGCAAACCAGCGATTGCTCAAAACAGTTGAATCCACGGCCGCCGGCAAGTACGCGACCGCTGCATCACCGCGGCGTTGATCACAATCAGCGAACAGGTTGGCCAACAACGCCAATCTCACGCGAAGTGCGGCCGACATCTGAACGTAGGCTGCTAGACTCCCATGGACTAGTTGTTGGACAACGCTCGCATTTCTTCTTCTTCCGCCCTCTCCGCATCGGTTTTAGCGTCTTCTTGGCTGATTTTCCCTTTGAGAAGTTTTTTGTACTTAGCGTCGTCAGAAACTTCCAAGATCTTCTTATTCGAAATCATCACAAGACGGACACCATCTTTTCCGACCTTTTCAAAAACGAACGGCTCTTTGGCACGCAACAGATCGGGGTTCATGAACATGCCCCAGCGAATCTCAAACTCTTCGCCGTCGTTCTCACTAATGAAGATTTCCTCGATCGTGTCTCGTTCAAGCCCAATACGTTCGAGATTTTTCTCGATTTTATCGTTGGTCTTGATGAAGTTGATCAATTCTTCTTTTGATTTGGGACCCGTGTAACCAAACCTTGAAGCGTACAGGCTGTAGGCCGTCGCAACTTTCTTGATGTTGGTATCGTTTGCATTTCGCACAAACTCGGTGTCCCGCGCGGATTTGTCGGTGCACCCTGAAAGGATGGTGATGGCGACGACCATCAGGATTGCAATCAGATTCAAGTTTTTCATGGTTGACGCAAGTATTGAGAGCTTTGGTCAAGAATGTTGACGGAAATACAAAGGTAAACACGGTTGCTGGAAAACAACCACGTGCGGAAGAGACTTCCGCACGTGGTCATCCAAATAGCTCAACGATCCTCAACGATTAGAATTCGCTTTCGTCGATAACCAATCCATCGTTTCGATTAATCAGCTTGTACATGTTCAAGTGGCTGACTTCGAAGCTGATTCCGTGAACTGAACCGTCTCCATAAACCGCGTTGAAGGTGCCTGGGTGAGGCCCACCGACACTCTGATTTTGAGCGGAGAGCTGGTAATCAGGACGGTCTGAAGTTAGGTTGTCCGGGTAGGCCGCAAATCGGCCAATGCTGGTACGCATTGATGTAAATCCGCCGATGAAGAAGCCCCTTTTCCCGGTGTCAGCCGGGTTGAGAGGACTGTCGTAAAGATCGGCCGGAACGTGCTTTTCTGCGAAGAGCGCGGTGTTCGACGACCCGTCCGGTGAGAGTGATTCGACGCCCCCAAACTTGGCTATCGAACCGCTGACCGGCATCCCACCTAAATTGATCAAGCCAACCCAGTAGTTTTCTCGCAGGGTGTCTTCATCACCCGCTTTCGGGCGAATTAGGTTTGAGTTGCCTGGAGCCCTCTCAATTAGAGGGGTGAAAGTAACATCAAGCTCGTCCGTAGACGCAGCCTCGGCTAGTGAGTGTGTGCTGAACAATCCAGCGTAGTCCGGGTAGAAAGTTACATCTCCCTCAGTGTCAACAATTAGCCGCGGGCCGCGTGATGGGCATGCGTAAAAACCAACCGATTGCCCTAACAGCTCTGGGACCAAACCCGTCTGTTGGCGAAGGTCAAACACGTTATTCGCTTCGAGGAATGGCAGAACCTGATAGGCCCAGCCAAGATTTTCAACTGAATGAGCGGTTCGGACATTGGGCTCGTTGTTTGGTCCATTCTCAAAGTTGCTGGCATTTCGACCAAGCTCACTTAAGCCCGCAGTCGGCAGTTCTTGTCTGGCCGACTCGTAGTTCAGAGCGGCCAACCCAAGTTGCTTCATATTGTTCATGCACTGCGTACGTCGGGCAGCTTCACGCACCTGCTGTACGGCGGGCAGTAGCATCCCGATAAGAATTCCGATGATGGCGATCACCACCAGAAGTTCGACGAGCGTAAAAGCCCGGCGATCGTGGCTCTTAAAAAATCTGTCTGTAATCATGGCAGTTCCTTAGCTAGGGAAAATTAAGTATAGAAAAACTAGGATTCTGTCCTTCAGCAACGAAATTGTATCGTCTCCAGCACGGAAAAGTCAAATAACACGCTGTCAATTTGCGACAAAATGAACTAGGCGGTTTTCCAATGCAGCGAGAGATTTTGTCCACCCAAGCATAGCCCATGATTTCGATCTGTTCGGTTTGCAATCGAGATCGGGTCAGGAAACTGGTTTCAAGTTGTCAAATCGCGGCATGCATGGTTGTCCAATTCCGTCTTGTTTCGTCACGCGTTGTTGTAAAAACTGCGCAATTAAGGTGCCCGGTATCGGTGTTATCCCGCCATAACAAGATCAGATTGCAGTCCTCGCTGGAAAACAATCGCCCTTTTCTTCTGGAAATTGGTAACTCAACTGGATGCGTTATCTGCTGTTTCCTGCTCTCCACTCGACCCCGATTTAAAACCAAGCGGCGGTTTTGAGGATGGCTGGTCGGATCGTTCCAGCAGCCAATGCGGACCCACCGCATGTTGAAAGGGATTTCAAAACCTTTGCTAGGATGAACGCGCTGCAATTGTTCGTTCAGAGACGATCGACATATCAGTACAAACGTCGATCGCGCGGTGAAATGTTCTAAGTGAAATCGGTGCGATGGATTGATTCTTCAATCCTTGCATTGACCGCAAGAGATACAGTCAACGCCTGCGTTCGCCCCGTGATTTTCTCTGATGTTGCTTGAGGCATTTTTGCCCGATCTTTCAGGCAGCGAAACCATAAAAAAACCATGCCCGACGAACGGGCATGGTTCATGTTTACAGGGTGTGTTTGCAGAACGGCGAAAGAAATATCAAGTCTTCCTACGCACTGCTCTTACCACCTACTTTTTTCTTCTGATTACAGCGGCCAGTGATGAGAGCATCAGGACAGATAGCGTTCCTGGCTCTGGAACAGCAGAGGCAGCAGGAGCAGCACCTGGGTTGTTGGTGTTGCCTAGGTTGTTAACCAAGGCAGCGGCATCGTTGAGAACGTCAACGGTTCCATCACCGTTGATGTCGCCGTCAGCCCAACTGCTTACTGCGTTGCCCAAGTTGTTCACCAATGCGGCTGCATCGTTAAGAACATCAACCGTTCCATCCAAGTTCAGGTCGCCAGCGAACGTTCCTGTTTGACCATTGGATGTTCCAACCAAGGTTTCGTAGTGCTGAGCGAAATCTGCGGCTTCAACGGTTCCATTGCCATCAAGGTCCAGATCGGCCAAGTCACCTGTGGCGGCCACGTCAATGTTGCCGTTGTACTCATCCAAGTCAGCCAATTCAACCAAACCGTTACCGTCAAAGTCACCAAGAATGGACGGTGGATCTGGCAGCTCGCCAATACCGACTGCAACGTTATCCAGGTAACCGTGGTGTCCGCCATTGCTGAAAGGTTCGCCAGTCTCTGGATTGATGGCGACTTCAC
>CAZLFF010000048.1:21109-25408 GCA_964558755.1 uncultured Pirellulaceae bacterium | reverse complement strand
CCCCCCCCCCCCCCCCCCCCCCCCCCCCCCCCCCGCGCCCCCCCCCCCCCCCCCCAATTTCACGGCAAAAACCTTTTAAGTCACTGGGGAAGAACAGAGATGTGCAGGTGTTGCATAGAAGTGTTACTGGTTCTAACAGGTCGCTGAACCCGACGCAAGGAAATTATTGGACAAACTGGGAAATTTTCGGAAGTCGCTCATTTTGTCTGCTCTCCCTCGTTGGATGCAACGAAAACAGACAGGCCTGTAGAGGATCGAAGGTAACGCAGTGAGCCGCGTTCCATTGCCCGAGAGCCATTGCCGTTGGCTCTCGCGACGTTCAGTCCAGCGGCAATGAATGACTTGTTCAACATCGGTCGCACTGGTTCGTGCTTGGCCGCGCTGGTAAAAGCCAGTTCCGACGCAGGCTGGATGAAATGTCACGCCATTCTCAATAGCCGCCGTAACATTCGTCGGCCAGTGACGTGGTGCAGCCGCGAGCACTCACAGTTCTCGGAGCAACCTCAACTTTCAGGGCGTCGATCCATCGTCGTCGAACAAAGTAGTTGCAGAAACGCAACCCCATGCAAAAAGCCAGCCTGCGTTTTTACACAGGCTGGCTTTTTGTTTAGCTTCGAATCTTGGGCATCAACTTTAAAAGATGTCCGTGAGGAACTGGTGTCCCCAGTGGTAGCGTCGGCCAGATGGGTAATAGTTGTGCCAGTCTTTGTTGTAGACCGGAATCCGCATCTCTTTCGGATAGCGGTAGTACATGCTATCGGCGCTTCGCATGTAGTTGTTGCCGTAGTAGTTGTGAGGATACGTCACGTAGGGGTAGTGATAAAAACGCTCCATGTTGCCCGCTGAATTCTGGGCTCCCCACTGGGCACCGTAGGCTTTGTTCTGAGCCTCGGCCGTCTGAGGGGACGCGGCGATGATGACAGCGACGGCCAACAGGCACAGCGTAGTGATAGCAAAACGACGAATCATGGAGTTTTCCTCCGAGTGTGGCGCACGCGACGGACCGTCGGCCGAACACCAAGAAATATTTCTGGGACGACGTTCGTATCGGCAGCCGGAATTGCCCGAATGAAGCGTTTTTTCAGAAGAACCAGAAAAGTTTGACTGAGGAAGAAGGGTTTAGTCGGTGTAGGGTTCAGGGTTCAGGCAGCGGAGGTGACTGACAGCTGTACCCTCTCACCTCAGCCGCCTGCTCAACCATCCCCGAACGCTTGCCGCAATCCTTCACGGTAGCTCGGGTATTTTAACTCGATTGAGAATCGTTCCATCAGTTTTGCGTTGCTGATTCGCTTGCTGCTTGAAGCCCGAGATTCTGCCGGTGCCTCCGCATTGGGATCCCACGGAATCGGACCAACGGAAAATCGTTCGGCGATGAAATCGTAGTAGCCTCGCCGCAACGGTGGCTGGCCGTCACTGACTAAGAAGTTCTCACCTGCCGGGTTTGATTCGGCGACTTGCTGGACGATTTTCGCCGCGTCGTGAACGTGAATCAAATTCAGATACCCTTGCGGCGACAACTTGTTCCATTGTTTCTCTTGCACCTGTTGACGAGTGGGAACGCGATCCGGTCCGTAGATTCCTGCCAATCGCAATACTGTACTGCGAGCGGCGAACGGGCTAGACAGTAAAAGTTTTTCCGCCTCCAAACATGCTCGACCGCCTTCCCGTTTCGGATCGGTGGGCGAGTTTTCATCGACCCAATCTCCGCCAAAATCACCGTACACTCCTGTCGAGCTAATGTAGACCACGTGGCGTACAGAATCGGGCAATGCGGCGAGCGAGCGTTCGAGTCCGCGAACGTAGACGTCGCGAATGTCTGTGTAGCGTGAGCGGTCCATGCCGACGGCGAACAGCAATGTGTCCACCGCGGGGAGATCAGCTAAAGTTTCTGGCGCGGTGACATCGCCGATCACCGGCTGCCAGCCAGACGCCGCGAACTCGGCCCCGCGCTCGGCCGACCGGGTCATTGCGTGGACTTCGTCGCCGGCTTGGGTCCACCGCTCGGCCACGCGTCGACCAAGGTAACCGCAGCCAATAATTAGTCGTTTCATCTTTTGGGGCCTCTGTTTCACTCGGTCGCTTGGCCGCATTTAACCGGAGAAATTTTGGTTTGAATGGCCACCGACTTACTATCTCTAACGTAGCCTAGCGTGGAATCCGCCAGCCCGGCACCGCTTGTGGTTAGCTTGGCCGGGTATAATCGGTAAAATCAGCACATTCAACGCTTTTCCGCGAGTGGCGAGGCGTTGGTTTTGCTCGCATCGTTCTTCGGATCTGTGATGACCCTCAAGTTTCAATTCTCAATTTCATGGCTGCTGCTGTTCGGCATCGCGTTGGCTTTGCTGACGTTACCCAATCGGACCGCGCGAGCGACGGTGACCGTTGTGCTGACGCAGGCCGTCGAAATCGAAGAACCGCCGACTCAAGCCGACAGCCAGGCAGATGAAGTTGATTCGGCTGAGGTTCCCGCAGCGGACGCTGAGCCAGAAGTTCGACCGTCCGAGGAACCGGCTGAAACCGATTCCGAAGTCGATCCCGCGGTGCCAGCAGACGAGGACGCTCCATCTGTCGAGCGTTCGGATGATGGATCAAGCGATGATCCGAATGACCAACCAAATGATGACGAGCAAGATGGCTCGGACGATGGCGGCTCCAAAAAGTTGGATGAAGATTCTTCCGATGACGCGGAAGTGGGAGCGTCCGTCGAGCCTGATACTAATTTGCCGTCGGCCAACGTGAGCTTTTTGTTTGACGGCGGTTCGCCGGAAACGCTCGAGCAGCTTCAGGCAATGGAGGCTCACTTCGCCGAGCTGGCCGAGGAGGTTGCCGCGGCTACGGTCAATATCCAGGTCGGCATGGGGCAAGGTTCCGGCGTCGTCGTCACCCGCGATGGTTACATTTTGACCGCCGCCCACGTCATCGGTCGCCCCGGCCTCACTGCCACGGTTACTTTTCCTGATGGCAAGAAAGTCAAAGCCACCTCATTGGGCCTGGCTCGACGATTAGACTTCGGCATGTTGAGAATTAACGAGGAAGACGGAGACCGTTTTCCGTACCTGGACATGGGGTTCTCCGCCGAACTCAAACAGGGCCAATGGGTCATGGCCGTTGGGCATCCGGGCGGCATCGACGAGAAACGTGGTTTGGTTTTCCGCGCGGGGCGTATTATCGCCAACCGGATCGACAAAGATGTGCTGCAAACCGATTGCACGCTCGTCGGTGGTGATTCGGGCGGTCCACTGGTTGATATGAACGGTAAAGTCGTCGGTATCCACAGCCGTATCGGTTCCAAGCTGTGGGACAACCTACACGCGCCGATCGATGTGTACTCAGAGAATTGGGACCGCATGGACCGAGGGCTGGTCATCGATGGAGCCCCACATCTGGGCTTCAAAGTCAGGCCAAGCACCAATCGCGTGACGTCTGTCGAAACGGATGGACCGGCAAAAAAGGCTGGCTTGAAAGCCAATGATCGAATCGTCGAGATCAACGGCGACAAAATTGAGAGCTATGAAGACCTGACGTTTGCGATTGCAAAGCTACGGCCGTATCAAAAGGTCAGCTTCAAGATAAAGCGACGTAGCAAGGTGATTGAAATGGAGGTTGCCGTCCGTGAAAAACGTTAATCACAAACTTGATAACCTCCTTGGACGAAACGGTCTGGCCGGTGTTGGCCCAATGGCTCGCTTGGTCGCGTTGGTGCTTGTCGTCGCCGCAGCGATTGCTCCTTCATCTGCGACCGCCCAGTCTGCCGATCCACAGGACTCCCCTGCCCCACTCCAAAACAAGTCAGACAACGAACAACCAGACGATAAGAAAGCAGACCGCGACGCCCCGAGCGAACCAAACGACGTCGCACCGGGCGAATCCATTCTTGCGCCGAAGAAACGATCGGAACGAACGCGTCGCAGTCGCAGTGTTGATCAGTATTCCAAGCGGGCCGAAGGGTTCGTGTCCCTGTTCAAGCCGGTCGTCGAGTCGGCCAGTCGCTCGGTCGTTGAAATTTACTCCGGCGGCAAACAGTTGTCGCTCGGGTTGATCGTTGATTCGGACGGCTTGATCCTCACCAAGGGCAGCGAACTGACGGGCGAGATCAAATGTCGCTTGCCTGACGGTAAGCTCGTTAAGGCCGAGGTTTACGGCATTCATGGGCCGACGGATTTGACGATGTTGAAGGTTCGTGCGTCCACCTTAGACGCTGTTGAATTCGCGGAAGACCCGTCGCCCGAGATTGGTCAGTGGGTCGCCTCGCCGCTTCCTGGACGAGAACCCCTCATCGGTATCGTCAGCGCTAGAACC